>DYRC01000172.1 GCA_020718925.1 Desulfonema limicola | reverse complement strand
GCAAACGGCGCAAGCTGTTTATCTTTGTACATCAGTGCTTCAGCGATATGCCTTATGCCTTGTACATCGCCCATTTTTGCGAGATTTGTCAAGGATTCCCAATCCTGCCGACAGGGCGCAATGATCGGTTCTGCGGATTCTGCGGATTCCGCCGCTTTCTGATAAGTCCATTCCAGATTGAGATATGTCCGCATTTTTGTCAGAAGTTCTTCAAAAGCAACCGGCTTGGAAATAAAATCATCACATCCGGCTTCGCGGCTTTTCAGAATATGATCCTCAAACGCTCCGGCTGAAACGGCGATGATAACTGTGTTATGTGTTAAAGTGTTATGTGTTATGTGGAAAGTGTTATGTGTTAAGTGGAAAGTGTTAAGATTATCTTTTTCCTTAACACTTAACACCTGACACTTTCCACTATCCACCTGACACTTTTCACTTTCCGACTTCCTGATGATTTTCACAGCCTCAAATCCGTCCATGTCGGGCATGAACAGATCCATCAGAATCAGATCCGGCTGAAGTTCTGCTGCTTTTTCCACAGCTTTCTGCCCGTCGTCTGCCTCAGATGTCTCAAATCCCAGAGAAATCAGCAGGTCAGAAAGCAGAAAACGATTCTGATAAATATCGTCAACAATCAGAATTTTGCGCCTTGCGCCTTCGTAGCCCGTGATAAGACTGGAATTTTTCACATCAGAAATGTTTTCTTCCGGAATGACAGATGGCAGTTCAAGTTCAGCCCTGAAAACTGATCCCTGTCCCGGAGTACTTTTCACTGTCAGACTGCCGCCCATAAGCTCTGTCAATCTTTTGCTGATGGATAATCCCAAGCCCGTGCCTTCGCTTTTTTTCATAGAACTGCCGGTCTGATGAAACGGATCGAAAATTTTCTCCCGTTCATCAGGACTGATACCGGGTCCTGTATCGCGCACCTCAAAGCAGACACGTCCGTCTCTGTAATCTGCTCCGAATGTTATGCTGCCTTTGTCTGTGAACTTCACCGCATTGCCGAGAAGATTGATGAGAATCTGCCGGATCCGTACTTCATCGCCTCTGATATATTTCGGCAGATAAGGCGAAGGTTCATAACGGAATCCGATGCCTTTCTGATTCGCACGCATCTGAAATATATCTGCGATATTGTTCAGAAAATCCGTCATAGAAAATTGGGCTGAACTGAGTTCGATTTTACCTGCTTCGATTTTGGACAGGTATAGAATATCGTTGATCAGAGAGAGCAGATGCTCTCCGCTTTTGTGAATGATTTTCAGACGATCTTGCTGATGCTCTGTAACTGCCGGGTCTTTTTGCAGAAACTGGGCATAGCCTAAAATGGCGTTCAACGGCGTTCGGAGTTCGTGGCTCATATTGGCAAGAAATGTGCTTTTGGCTTTATTGGCGGCTTCGGCGGCTTCTTTTGATCTGATAAGTTCTTCCTCAACCCGCTTTCGTTCAGCAATTTCATGTTCCAGTTGAACATTTTTTTCCTGAAGCGATTTCCGCAGATTCTTCAGCATCAGATGTTTTGTTACACGCACAACCACTTCTTCAGGATAAAAGGGTTTGGTAATGTAATCCACCGCACTCAGATCAAGCCCTCTGAGTCTGCCCTGTATATCTGTCAGAGAAGTCAGGAAAATCACAGGAATATCCTTACAGCGTTCTTTCAGACGGCGGCACAGTTCAAAACCGTCTATATCAGGCAGCTTCACATCTAACAAGGCAATATCCGGTATAACACGGCTTATTCCCCGGAGCGCGCTTTCCCCGTCTTCGGCAGCAAGGACTTTGAAATCAGCTTGGCGCAGATGTTCAAACAACACACCGAGATTCGCTGCTTCATCATCAACAATCAGAACGGTTCCTTTTTTATCTGCTTTCATAATTCAAATATTCCTTCAATAATCTTAGGACTTTAACTTACCACTTACCACTTAACACTGCTTTCCTCACACCCACCCGACCGCCTCAGTCGTAACCTTCACGCCGTCAAATTCCTGCACATCAGAGAGCTTTTTCAGCACGGTTTCATCTTCCACAGGAGTGAACAGCACAAGAGTTACGGCGTTCAGATTCAGCATGGCGGCATACCGGGCAGCCTGAATACGCGCATTTACGGCTTGGGAATGACTTCTGAAACTTTTCACTTCGATGATACCGCGTTTCTGTCCGCATTTCAGATGCAGATCGACTCTGCCGTTGCCTGTCGGAAATTCCGGGCTGACAGCGCACTGCCCATCCGTAGCATACTGTAACCACGAATAAAGATGAAAATGCCCTACATATTCGGTCAGATGCAAATCTGTTCTGCGGGGCTGATCTTTCCACGGATTCAGCCCTTTGGCTTTCAGGCGTTTCAGATAATCTCTGTACCGCTGTATCAGGGCAGGGACATTCAGTTCCGGCGGATCGAACACATCGGCAAGATCATCGAGCGGATCAAGCGCAAGAATCGGCGTCCTGTCACCGACAAGAGTGTATGTCAGCGAATTGTAAATCCGCAGTTGGACAAACGGGGATGCGAAACGGACAATGTCTTTTTCCTGACCGTCCGGGTCGGTAACGGTTTCATAATCAGTAATCCCGTGAAGATAGGCATAGTTGCACCAGTCCGCATCCAGAGTGAACGGTATATCCGCATTGCCGAACAGTTCAAGAATATGATCGCGGTATTCGCCTTTTGCCTTTCTGATGAGATTCAGCACCGTGTTGTTCCATTCTGTGGTACACGACCGCCGGTATATAGTGTTCCATTGCTTCATATCAATGATCTTATCTTTTTCAGGATTGAATTTCTCCGTCAGCAGTTCCCCGAACCAGCCGACCAGACCGGGCTGCCCCCGTGTGGAATCATAAAGGCTTTTCACGACTTCCGGCTCGATCTTCTGACCGCTTTCCGTCTGATACTGATTGAACATATCCTCAACCTCTTCCCGCGTCAGATTCGGGACGTGCAGGGAACGCTGGATATTGAACGGCGAACCGCGCAGGCTTTCAACGCCCAGAACCGCCCGGACGCCGATGAGCGCCAGTCCGTGAAGCAGATAACGCTCATGTTTGAGATAAATATCTCTGAAAAGTGTAACCAGCCGATCAATCACTTTCGGCGGAAGGCTGTCAAATTCGTCAATGAACAGAATAAGCGGCAGCCGGAAAAGCCCCTTTTTTTTTGAAAACATATCTTTGAAATCTTCCCAATCCTCCGGTATTTTCAGTTCATTATCAAAGGTTTCCCACATCAGTTGAGGTACTTTTTTCAGAAAGATTGTATCATCATCAGCATCTTCCAATACCAATCCCTGCATTGACATAGTGCCGATAATGAACCGCTCAGAAAATCCGGCTGCGATTTCCTGCTTCACCTGCCGTATCAGCCATGTTTTGCCTGCCTGCCGGGGCGCCCATATCGTGAAAAAATGTCCGCCTTCTTCAGGACTGCCGACTGATTGTTCCGTGCATCGCGCGATCATCTCTTTTCTCTGAACACAATAATGATACCGGTAATCCACCGGTCCGTAAGAATGAAAATGTCTCATTGCTGATATTCCTCCAATAGTCTTCTGATTTCTTTAAGCCTGAATCCGTTTGCCAATTTCTGCAATTTTTCTGTAAACGGCATGAATTTTTCATCAGACTGCGCCAGTCTGTCCAGTTGATTCACAAATTCTTCCACATCTCCCATTGACGCAAAATCAAGCAGTGTTCTCAAGATTTCAACAGAAGGCAGAACAAACTCTGCTGTTTCTTTGTCTGTCTTATCAGAGGATTCTTCATACAGCCATAAGATTTTCAGAAAACGCTGCAAAAGCTCGAAAAGCTGATCTGCTTCAATCGGCTTTGAAAGAAAGGCATCCGCGCCGACTTCCGTGCTTTTCCGGTGGTCTTCTTCATAAACGCTGGCAGACGCGGCAATGATAACGATGTTTTTAAGCACAGAATGCTGACGGATCCGGCGGATCATCTCAAATCCGTCCATTCCCGGCATAATCAGATCGGTGATGATCGCATCCGGCTGCAAATCTTCTGCTTTTGCCAGACCTTCGCTGCCGTCTTCTGCTTCCGCAGTTTCAAATCCCAGAGGCAAAAGCATATCTCTGAAAACAGACCGATTTTCACGGTTGTCATCAACTATCAGAACTTTTTGCGGCGTTCCGTTTATTCCGATAATCCGCCGTGATATTCCGGCAGCCTTGTCTGTTTCCGATTTTATTACGCGAAGTTGTAATTCAAATCGGAATATGCTGCCCAAACCCGGTTCGCTTTCCGCCTCCAGCTTACCGCCCATAAGTTTCACCAGATTCCGGCTTATAGCCAATCCCAGCCCGGTTCCTTCTGCCCGACGTTTCATATCGCCAGCCTGCTGAAACGGATCGAATATCTTTTCCAAATCTTCACGCGAAATACCGATGCCGGTGTCAGATATTGCAAAATGCAACGTGCAACATGAGGAATGAGAAGTGAGAAGTGAGAAGTGAGAAGCTGATTCATTTCTCACTTTTACCTTCTCATTTCTCACTGTCATTATCACTTTGCCTTTGTCTGTGAATTTCACCGCATTGCCGAGCAGATTGAGAAGAACCTGACACAGCCGTTTTTCATCACAGCGGACATAAACAGGAAGATTCTCAGGCAATTCGGAATCAAAATCAATCCCTTTCTGGTCCGCTTTGATTCTTATGATTTCACCCACGCTTCTGAGAAACACCGGCAGGTTAATTTCGGTTTCATACAGTTCGATTCTGCCGGATTCGACTTTGGCAAGATCAAGCACATCATTGATGAGGCTCAAAAGATGTCTGCTGCTTTGTTCGATGACGTTCAGTCCGTTCTCCTGCCGGGGAGTAACCGATGCGTCATTTCTGAGAATCTGCACATAGCCGAGAATGCCGTTGAGCGGCGTACGGAGTTCGTGGCTCATGGTGGCAAGAAACGCGCTTTTGGCTTTGTTGGCGGCTTCGGCAGCTTCTTTGGCATGGTTCAGATTCAATTCCGCAAGTTTGCGAATCGTAATATCCCGGATAGACTCGATTGCGCCGGCAATCTGTCCGTGAGAATCTCTGAGAACACAGGCATTTCCGAACAGCCATGTTTCCCTGCCCATAAGGTTCGGATAATGGTTTTCAGCCGTCATCTTATCGCCGTATCTTTTTATGTGAACATAAGTCTTTTCAATATCCGAAGAAGCCTGAATCGCCAGATCAATCAGAATCGGACGGCGCTCGCCATAAAAGGGAATTGCGTATTCATAATTGCCTTTTCCCAGCATATCTTCTGCTTTCATGCCGCTCATCACTTCGATTGCCTTGTTCCACGCAATTACTTTTCCAGCCCGATCAATCACAAACGTGGCATCGGGCAGAAAGCTGATAATATCCGACATAAGACGCTCTTTTTCTATGAGAGATTCCTCTGCCCGCTTACGGTCGGTGATGTCATGAACAATGGAAAACATGATTTTTTTGCCGCCCATATCTATGGAGGTGGAACGAACTTCCACAATTCTGATTTCACCGTTTTTCAAGCGGTGCTGAAATTCAAAAGACTTTTGCTGATTTGTCTTTATCCGCTCTATGACGCCGTGAATTTCATCAGGGGATAAGCCATTAATCTGACCGATGTTCATCTCCTTCATTTCATATAAACTGTAACCGTAAAATTCCGAAGCTGCGGCATTTGCTTCTTTTATGTTTCCGGTTTCCGGTTCGATAAGCAGCATCGGCGCACTGTGAGAGAAAAACATTGTCCGAAATTTCGCCTGCTGAACGATTTTCATCCGCCATCGGAACGCGCTGATGATACAGATAATAACCAAAGCTGCTGCCAAGGTTGTGAACCACCACGTTTTCCACCAGGGCGGCAAAATGATGATTTTTACAGACGCGCCTTCTTCATTCCAAACGCCGTCATTATTTGAGCCTTTCACACGGAAAGTATATAGTCCGGGATCAAGATTGGTATAGTGTGCAAATCGTTTATCGCTGGCGGTGTATGTCCAGTCATGATCAAATCCGTCCATTTTATACGCATATCGGTTTTTTATGGAAACCGTATAGTTCAACGCAGAAAATTCAAAGCCGAATTTGGATATAGCCGGGGTGAGAATGATTTCCCGGACAAAGCTGATACTCTGTTTCAAAACAGAATTGTCTCTGACCTGAACAGATTTGCCGTCAATCTGAAAATCGGTCAGTACGACTGCCGGTTTGCGGGAATTATCGGTCATTTTTTTCGGATCAATCACATTCAGCCCTTTGGATCCTCCGAACCAGAGTTCTCCGGTGCGGCTTTTCATGGCAGCAGGATAGAAAAACAGATTGCCCTGCATACCATCGCCGAGACCGTAAGTTGTAATTTTTTTTGTTTCAGGATTGAATCTGCAAAGTCCTTTGCCTGTTCCCAGCCACAGATCGCCGTCATTATCCTGACTGATGCTTTCAATCCGATTATCCGGCAATCCGTGTTCTGCGAAATACCGGATAAACCGTCCGGTGCTTTTGTCAAACTGATTCAGACCGAATCCGGTGGTCATCCAAAGTCTTTTCTGCGAATCTTCAAAAACATTGATAACGCCATCATTGCTGATGCTGAACGGATCATGTTTATCGTAATGATATTGAATAAATCTGTCTTTGACAGGATCAAAACGATTAAGTCCTGCGGTGCTTGTGAACCAAAGAATTCCCGAACTGTCTTTGAAAGCAGCCCAGATATTGTTTGTGGAAATACTGCCCGTATTATCCGCATCATACAGATACCGGGCAAATTTTGTGCTTGTGCGGTCAAAGCGGTTCACGCCTCCGCTGGTTGTGCCGATCCACAGATTGCCCGCATCATCTTCGCAGATTCCCCGGACGGCGTTGTCGCTCAGACTTTCAGGATTTTCAGGCTGATTTACATAGCGTGTGAAGCGTTTTGTTTTTCTGTCGAATCTGTTCAGTCCGCCGCCCCAGGTTCCGACCCACAGCACTCCCTGGTAATCCTCATACAGACAGCCCACAACATCATTACCGAGACTGTCGGGATTTTTCGGATCATGTCGGAAATGCTCAAACGTTCCTGTTTTATGGTCAAAGCGATTCAAGCCCCCGCTCCATGTCCCTATCCAAATGATACCGCTGTGATCCTCATAAATGCTCAATACCGCAGAATGGCTCAGTCCTGAATTTTCATCATACATACGGGTTTTCTGATTCAGCGGATCAATTCTGCTGACGCCGCCGCCCCATGTTCCTATCCACAACGTGCCGCTGCGGTCATAATACAAAGGATGGATAATATTGCTGCTGATACTCTGCGGATTTTTGCTTGTCTGATAAGAAACAAAGGTTTTCCTTACAGGATCAAATCGGTTCAACCCTCCGCCGTGCGTACCGACCCATAATGTACCGTCTTGAGCCGGAATAATCGAATAGACATTATTCTGGCTCAGGCTGTCAGCATTATTCGGATCGTGTCTGAAATGGATAAATTTTCCGGATGCTGTGTCAAACTTGTCCAAGCCTCCGGCAGTGCAGAGCCATAATACGGTTTTTTTCTCTGAAACTTCTCCGTAAATATTCCATACCGTATCATGACTGATGCTGTCTGAATTATTTTCATCATGCTGATACCGGACAAAACGTTCACTTATCCGGTCAAAGCGGTTTAAGCCGCCGTCAGTGCCGATCCAGAGAATCTTATCATCCGCAGGATCAGGCTGTATGGTTCGGATATTGCCTTTGGCAAGGGTATTCGGATTGTTCGCATCATGGTAAAATCGTTTGAAGGTCTGCGTAACCGGATCAAAGCGGTTCAGACCGTTCAATGTGCCGAACCAGAATATCCCTGCGCTGTCCTCATAAATGCTGTCATAAGCCGAAATATTATGGCTTAAGCTGTTGGGATTATTCGGATCATGCTGATACCGGGTGAACATTCCCGTAAGCGGATCATATTTGTTGATTCCGCCGTTGCGAATACTGATCCAGATATTTCCGCTCCGGTCTTCATACACGGTATATGCTCCTCCCGGACTGATACTTTGCGGATTTCCCGGAATCGGCTTGAACGTATCAAACGTATAGCCGTCATATCTGGCAACGCCGTCATCTGTGGCAAACCACATAAACCCCTGCCGATCCTGAAGAATATCATATACTGATGTATGCGGCAGCCCGTCTTCCACAGAGAGGCGGTCAAAACGGATATATTCGGCTGTTTTTGCAGATGCCGCTGCTGACAGAATCATCAGGATTGCCAATGATAGAATTATGTTACGCATAGCTGATTTCACCTTACGCAAAATCCCACCCCGCCCTCCCCGGAACGGAGAGGGGAGTTTTTCTGTTACTCCCCTGCCCTCTCAGTGAAGGGAGACGGGGGTTAGGTTTACACTTAACACTTAACACTTAACACTCTTTTCCTTACACCCACCCGATGGAGACAACCGTTATTTTCACAGCGTCAATAACTTCCTCCCC
>DYRC01000171.1 GCA_020718925.1 Desulfonema limicola | reverse complement strand
TAAAGTGAATCGTGAGTTGATAATCACCGGATTCCGGATCCCGTTTCACATCAAATCCCAATTTGCGCCCCAGTGCCAGCATCTGCGTATTTTCAGGCAACACCAAGCCCCAGACTTTTTCAAGCCCGCGTGATTTGGCAATCTCCAGACATCTGCCCAGCAGTTCCGCGCCAATGCCTTTTCCCTGAAGATTATCCCTGATTAACACCGCAAATTCCGCATCTTTTCCATTGCGCTCAACAATAACGCGGGCAACGCCGAGCATTTCTTCTTTGGTATCGGTTTTTCGGATCGCAACCAGCGCTGTTTCCCGATCATAGTCAATCTGCGTGAATCGGACAATCATGCTGTGGCGCAGGCTCCTGATCGGCGAAAAAAATCTGAGATAAATGCTTCTGGGAGACAGCGATTCAAACAACTCAATAAACATCGGCGCGTCTTCAGTCCGAATCGGGCGCATAAAGAATTTTTCCCCATCTTTGGCAATCACATCCGCCTCATACTGATTCGGATAAGAACTGATAATCAGATGATGCGGCGATTTAATTTGGGAAGGCTTGAGCAGAATCCGGGCGTCTGCCGCGCAGATATTGTTTTGCGTAACAATCAGGGGATTGATGTCCAACTCTTCGATTTCAGGAAAATCTGTAACCAATTGAGACACGCGGATCAGAATTTCTTCGAGCAGATCAAGATTGGCGGGCGGAAAATTCCTGAATCCTTTCAATATCCGGTAAAGTTTGGTTTCTTCCATCATTCTTCGGGCAAGCAGCCGGTTCAAAGGCGGCAGGGCAATTGCGCGATCCTGAATCACTTCGGTCATAGCTCCGCCCATTCCGAACAGAATCACCGGACCGAAATTCCGATCCCGTTTTGCGCCGACAATCAGTTCATAGCCTTTATGCCAGAGCATGGGCTGAACCGAAACGCCGTCAATGCTCGCATTTGGACTGCGCTCTTTGGCGTTTTCCATAATCATCTGAAACGCGCCATAGACTTCAAATTCGTTCTTCAAATCCAACTGCACACCGGCAACTTCGCTTTTATGGCTGATGTCCTGAGAATGAATTTTCAGTACAACCGGCAATCCCACCGCCTGAGCCTCGCGCCAAGCTTCTTTGGCAGTGGCTGCCACACGGGTCGGATTTACAGGGATTCCGTAAGCAGAAAGCAGGTCTTTGGATGCCACTTCTGTCAGCAACGGATTATCCCGTTCCAATTCGCCGTCAATGAGCGATTGGGCTTTCGGGGTATCAAACTTCAGATTTACAGGCAGTTTGCGCGGAATCTGCTCAATCATCTCAAGGTTTTTGGAATAACGATGCACATCCATAAACGCACGGACAGCCCGCTCCGGCGTGTCAAATGTCGGAATGCCCGCATGATTGAAAATTTCCCGCCCGACTTCCACCGACGGACCGCCCATCCATGTTGTGAACACCGGAAAATTTTTACCTTTCAGAACTTCGGTTAACGCCTTGGCAACTTCGCTGGGATCATTTAACGAGTTAGGCGATAAAACCACCAGAATCCCCTTGATTTCAGGCGCGTTCATGCAGATGTCCACGACCTGACGATAGCGTTCCGGCGTGGCATTGCCTAAAATATCAATGGGATTGGTGCGCGTCCAATACGGCGGCAAAACAGCCTCTAATTTTGCAAGCGTTTCCCGACTCAGCACAGCCGCGATTCCGCCGTAATCTGCAAGAGAATCAGCAGCCAGCACTCCGGGACCGCCCGCATTGGTGATAATTGCAAGATCGGTCTCGACAACACGGGGCTGCTTGGACAGAAGCTCCGCGCAATCAAACAACTCTTCAAAGGTTTTCACCCGGACAATGCCTGCCCGTTTGAATGCCGCGTCATAAATCGCGTCTTCGGAAGTCATCGCGCCGGTAAAAGATGCGGTGGCTGAAATCCCCGGACGGTTCTTGCCTGCTTTCATGGCAATAATCGGCTTGACGCGGGATACGGAACGAGCCGCGCTCATAAATGTTCTATGTCGGCTTAAATCTTCTATATAAATCAGAATACTGCTTACGTCAGTAACACCGCCCAGATAATCAATCACATCTCCGAAATCCACATCCAGCATAGACCCCAGACTCACGAAATAGCTGAATCCGATTTTTTCCCTGAGCGAAATATCTAAAATTGAGGTGTACATTGAGCCGCTTTGAGAAATAAACGCGGTTTTGCCGGGATAGGGCATCTGACTGGCAAAGCTTGCGTTCAAAGCAGACTGGCTGCATGTGATGCCCATGCAGTTGGGTCCGATAAGGCGCAGCCCGAAAGCTTCGGCTTCCCGTCTGATTGCCGCTTCGATTTCTTTGCCTTTGCCGCCGATTTCTTTTCCTCCGGCAGAAATAAGCACCGCGCCCCCGGCTTGAATCTGCCCGCATTCTCTGACAAGCCGTTGAACAGTGTCAATCGGTGTGGCAATAATTGCCAAATCCACAGGCTCCTGAATATCCGCCACCGAGCGAAAAACCTGCCGCCCCCACATTTTTTCGCCTTCAATATTGACCGGATAAATTTTCCCCGGATATTTGCCCTGAATCAGGTTACGCATCAGTGCCGCGCCGATGCTGTCTTTTCGCTCATTTGCCCCGATCACTGCAACGGATTTAGGCTGAAACATTTTCTCCAGATTATGAATGCCCATATCAGACTCCTTAATTTTTCGGACGAATGCTTAACAGGGGAACCGGACACCGCCGGAACATTTTTTCTGCGGTCGTGCCGAACAAAACTCCGGCAAGCTTACTGCGCCCTTTTGTTCCCATCACCATCAGGTCCGCGCCTTCGTCTTTGACTGCCTGAACCAATTCCAAAAACGGCACACCGACTCTGAAGACCATGCGGACTGCAAGCCGGGAATATCCGGATTCGGCAATCACCTTCTGCATTTCATCTGTTCTGTCTTTCTGTTGAATTTCAATATATTTGTCAACGGTTATATTCGTGTATTCTTTGGCGATTCTTGCCACTGCATCCACATCACGCTGATTGATCACATTGACCACCAGCAGCTCGGCTTTCAAATCTCCTGCCAATTCAGACGCATATCGCACCGCCTCTTTCGAATATTCGGACAAATCAAATGCCACCATAATTTTTCGGATATTTTTCATAACCCCTCCTTATAACCCCTCCCCCGACCCCTCCCCTGAAAGGAGAGGGGAGTTCTCCCCCCTTCCCTTTCAGGGAAGGGGGGCAGGGGGGGTTAGGTGAATCAGCGTAACTTCCGGCGGCGCCAGTATCCGCATCTGAGGACCCCACACGCCGGCGCCTCTGTTGATATAAAGCCGCGAGCCTTTGGCAAGCTGATGCAGCCCCCTGACCATCGGATATTGAATTGCCACCAGAAAGTTGAACGGAAATATCTGCCCGCCGTGCGTATGCCCGGACAATTGCAGATCAAACAATCCCAGACTGTCATTTGCCACCGTAGGACGATGTTTCAACAGCAGTGTGAATTGACGATGTTTTGCAGATAACAGCAGCGCGGTTTCACTCTGAGGATAAATCACCGCAGGATCATCAACACCGACAATCGTAACGCCTGCGTCAGTTCTTCTCACATCGCCGCGCAATACGGTAAAGCCCGACATTTTCAGAAACTCAAGCGATCCTTCAAGCCCCATATAATATTCATGATTTCCGGTGATGGCATATTTTCCATATCGGGGAACAATATCAAGAAACAGCCGGGATAACGGAAAGAGCTTTTTGGGATCGCCATCCACCAAATCGCCGGTACAGACCAGCATATCCGGATTCAGAGCTTTGACCGTATCAAGAATTTCTTTAAGTTTATCTTCCTGAGTCATAAGCCCCAGATGAATATCGGATATCTGAACAATTTTAAATGATTTTATTCCATCGCTCAGTTTATCGGTTTCAATGCTCAGATGCTCCACCCTGATCTGCGCTGCTTCTTTTGTTCCGTAAAAACACAACCCGATAACCATCAGAATCATCAGTCCGGCAGGAATTTTTCCGGAAAGAGTCGGAAAATTTGCAGCGCTGATGCTGTTGATTCCCCATGATGCCAAATCGAACAATGTCATCAGCACAACGCCGACAAATGCCAGAAACGCAAATCCCATCCAATTATAGCCAAAAGTTCCGGCTAATTGCGCCTCAAGCTCATATCCGTTTCTTTCCAATACGCGGCTTGCAATCGGCATGATTATCATCAGGATCAGAAAGCATACAAATACTCCCCGGATTGCCGGAGGAATCAGTACTTTGATCCGCACATAAAACAGGGCGTGCATCAGTCCGTAAATCAGCAGATAAATTGCGATAAATTTCAGCATTACGGGGTTCTGTATCCTTTCGGAACCGTGAATACGGAAGGGCTGAGGTCTTTTGTGCTGACTTTTCGCAGCGTAACGGTTTTGACCACGCCGCCATCCAGATTCATCACCATTTTTACCGGAAATCCGTCCAATTTGTGCATTCTGCCGATAATGCTCATCTGAAACAGCGGATGCTGCCGCATCAGAGGTGCCAATTGCTCATTAATCGCTCTGAGTTCCTGATATGCCGGAACATCTTTGGAAAGCCATTCCTCATAGCTTCTGCCCATGAATCTGACTTTGTATTTCTTGCACCGATACCCGGCAATATGGCGCGTTTCATTGGTCGGCGTAACCTCTATCTCCTGACGCAGGCTCGGATCGATAATTCCTTCATTATACATATCCACCTTGAAATACATCCTGTCGCTGCTGCTGATTACATAGCCGGTCATGGCGTCAAAATCCGCGATGGTAATATTTTCTCCGATATCCGAGCGGCAGGCTGTGGGCGTAAAATAATTTCTGATCGTGGTATGCTTATCCGCCCGCCCCGGAATACCTCTGACCACCTGTTCAGCCTCCCAATATACATCGGCATAAGCTATCGGAACTGATAGTAAAAAAATAAATATACAGAAAATTATCCGCTGTCTGCTGTTCATCAGGAAAATGCTTTCTTCAATTGGCTTTGGGTTTTTTCATCGGCATCTTAGACGGCTGACGCGGTGCATCCATACTGGGCATATCACTGATTTTATAGCCATCCGGCACTTTGAACAGATTTTTGTCAAAGGTTTTTTCCTCAATCTGTTTCAAGGTGCTGATGGTGGTCATGCCCATCACTTTCATGCTCGTCTGAACCGGAAAGCCCTCCATTTTTCCTATCGCGCCCGTCAGATTCGTGAACATCGGCGTTTTTCCCATAACCGCCTGCATTTTCATACTCAGGGTTTTATACTGCTCATATCCTTTCACATCTTTGGATATCCAATATTCGCCTTCGCCCATCATGCCCGAGATCTGATATTTTTTGCAGTCATATCCGGCAACTTTTTTGCTCTCGGTTGTCGGCGTAATCTTCATGCCATCCTGCATTTCTTTGACCATGCCTGCCATCTTTTCATTGTTTGCAACAGACTTCAAATCCATCTTTGTGCAGGTTTTGTCTTTGGGATTGAGATGATAGACCATCATGGTATCAAAATCCATGATCGTAACCGTCTCGCCGGACTCTGAACGGAATGCTTTTTCGCTCATGTAATTTTTAACGGTCTCGGTTTTGTTGAATTGCTGCATCATTTCTTTGGGCATGTTCGGCGGCATTCCCTGCGGCATCCCTTTGGTTTCATTAACTGTTTCCCAATAGACATCCGCATAAACCGACTGAAACATCATCAGGCACAAACATAAGCTCCACGCCAATTTTTTCATCATGATTCTCCTTTTAAAACGCTCCGAGTTGACAAGGTTTTATTTTGATTTTCATGCCTTCGCAGGCATTGCTGACAGTGATTTTCGGGATATTGAATCTTGCCGCAATATCCCACGCGGTTTTACAGGAAAGTCTGCCATCCTGCACAACTTTTAAAATAGCCTCTCTGATTTCCGGAGCAGGCTCTTGTGTCCGGACAATTTTTTTATCCGGGCTGTAACCGAATAATCCCAGTTGGCATTGATTGAGCCTGAAATCCATCAGATCAAGGGTTTCCCCTAGTTCTGACGGCAAAACGCCCAGTTTTTCCGCAATCTGAAACGCGATAACGCAGGAGAGCCTGTTGTCCTGAGCCGCTTTCAGGATTTCATCCCGGATACGCTCATTCAAAACCGTATCTTTGCCATGTTTATCTGAAAATTTTTTCTGCATGATTTGACTCCTTATAAAATTCAATGTAAAGATTCATACTCTAATTTTTTGAAAAAAACAAGGTTCATAGTGGACTTCAAATCTTATGATCAATATCAACAATCCTGCTGATATTTACGCTCTGACATGGTCCCCCTCAAGGCTGGGGGAGGCTTTGGAAATTCTTGCGCGGAAAGCCGGTTTTCTGTCAAGCCCGGCAGACGTTCCGGGACTGCCGGAAAACCTTGATATTGAGGAAGATGACGCATTTGAAAAATGGGCGGACAGCGTTGTAAAGCCGCTTTCGCTTGAAATTGAAGCAGTGGAATCGCCTTATGCTGATGTCGAGCAGATGATTTGCGGATCAGGACCCGCATTGCTTAGAATACCCGAAGAAACACCGTGTTTTCTGATTCTTCTCAAAGGCGGGCGCAAAAGCATTTCCGTGATCGCGCCGGATTTATCCGTAAAGCGCATTCATCCCAAGCCGGTGCGGGATGCGCTGACCTATCCGCTGGAAGCGCCGCTGGCAGAATATGTGGATGATTTGCTTATCCAAGCGGGTGTTTCTCCTGAACGTATTGAAAAAACAAGAAAATCTCTGCTTCAGGAGCAGCTCAGTACTGCCCGAATCAGCGGATGCTGGCTGATGCGGCTTTCTCCTTCCACCGGTTTTTGGAAACAGTTGTATCACACCCGGTTTCAGCGGTATCTGGGCATCATTATCCTGAGTTATATCATCGCGCAGATTGTCAGCCTTCTGGAATGGTGGGTAATCGGCAGGGGCGTTTTCGGCGGCGGATTTGAACAGGCATGGCTTTGGGCATGGGCATTGCTGTTATTTACCGGCATTCCGATAGGGCTTCTGACCGGCTGGGCGGAATATTATTTATCTGTGGACGTGGGCGCGTTGTTCAAACATCGGCTGCTGTATGGCGCAATGAATCTGGAACCCGAAGACATCCGACATCAGGGATCCGGACAGTTTTTAAGCCGGATCATGCAGTCTGAAGGCTTGGATTCTCTGGTGATGGAAAGCGGGTTCAATGCGGTTTTTGCGCTGATTCAGGTCTGTATGGCATTCGGAGTGCTGGCAAAAGGAACCGGAAGCTGGTATATGAGCTTTGCGCTGATATGTTGGATGGTGATTTCATTTCTGATCTGCTGGCGATATTATCTGACCAACCGGGAATGGAGCAATACCTACCGCGAAATGACCAATGAGCTGGTAGAGAAAATGGTGGGGCATCGCACCCGTCTGGCTCAGGAAGAACCTTCTCATTGGCATGATGATGAAGATATTTCTTTAAATAAATATCTTAAATTATGTGAAGAAACAGACAACATCGGGTTGTTTTTACATGCGGTGATCGGGCGGGGCTGGCTGATTGTCGGACTTGCCGGAATTGCGTATATGTTTGTTACAGCGCCTGCGTCAAAGGTGGCGTTGGCAATCAGTCTGGGCGGCATCATGCTGGCGTCTCAGGCATTGGATTTGTTTGTGGGCGGCATCATGAGCGTTGTGGAGGCGAAAAGGTCATGGGAACAAGCCGCGCCGTTGTTCAAGGCAGCAGAGAAACCCAAAGAAAACCTGTCTGTGATGGCTTGGACGGATCTGAGCAGAAATACTACTGAAATCGGACATCCGCTGGTGTCATGCCGGGATATTGTATTCCGATACCGGGAACACAGCAGAGCGGTGCTGGACAGATGCAACCTCAATATTTACAAAGGCGACCATCTGCTTCTTGAGGGTCCGTCCGGCGGCGGAAAATCAACGCTGTCGTCTCTGATCGGGGGCTTGCGTATTCCTGAATCCGGGCTGATGCTGCTGCACGGATTTGACCGGCAGACGATTGGCACAGACGCATGGCGCAAACGAATCGTGTCCGCGCCTCAGTTTCACGAAAATCATGTTCTGACAGAAACGTTTTCATTTAATCTGCTGATGGGGCGGCGGTGGCCCGCACTGCCCCAAGACCTTGAAGATGCTCAGACAATATGCCGGGAGTTGGGATTGGGCGATTTGCTGAACAGAATGCCTGCGGGCTTTCAGCAGATGATAGGCGAAAGCGGATGGCAGTTGTCGCACGGTGAGCGCAGCCGTCTGTATATTGCCAGAGCCTTGCTTCAGCAGGCGGATATTGTTATTCTTGATGAAAGCTTTGCCGCGCTGGATCCTGAAAACCTTCGGCTGGCTTTACATTGCGTTTTGAAACGGGCAGATACGCTGTTGGTGATCGCCCATCCCTGAAATTTCGGGTTGCAAAATTTTCAGATTGATATAAAACGGTTTTTTTATACCGATTCGCTATCAAAGCACCCCTCCCCCGCCCCTCCCCTGAAAGGAGAGGG
>DYRC01000170.1 GCA_020718925.1 Desulfonema limicola | reverse complement strand
CGGTTGCCGGAATCGTGATAGACGGCGGGGCGGATAAATTCGCTTACCGTCAGGGCTTGTTTGTCATTGCTCAGAAAGGGGAAAATGTGAAAATTCTCAATGATAAAAAATTCATACCTAAAGAATTTTAAAGAGGAGCTAAGGAACAACCATGACGCTGCATGAACTGAGCATTGAAAAAGCAGGCGAGCTGTTGCGTAACAAAGAAATTTCTTCACAGGAACTTACCCGTGCTGTTATAGACCGTATAGAGGCAACAGATGATAAAATTGGGGCTTATGTTACAGTGGCAAAAGATTCGGCAATGGAAAGCGCGAAAGCGGCAGATAAAGCGATTGCCGAAGGGCGCGTATCGCCTCTGACCGGAATCCCTTTGTCCATCAAAGATCTGATCTGCACCAAAGGGCTGCTGACCACCTGCGCTTCCAAGATTCTTCACAATTTTGTTCCCCCGTATGATGCTGCCGTGATTCGCAGATTAAAAGACCAAGGCGCGGTCATTTTGGGCAAGGTAAATATGGATGAATTTGCAATGGGGTCTTCTACGGAAAATTCTGCCATAAAACTTACACGCAACCCTTGGGATATAAACCGGATTCCGGGCGGGTCAAGCGGCGGATCAGCAGCTTCTGTGGCGGCGGATTCGGCAATGGGTTCTCTGGGGTCAGATACCGGCGGCTCAATCCGGCAGCCTGCGTCTCATTGCGGCGTAGTAGGAATGAAGCCGACGTATGGACGCGTGTCCCGGTTCGGCTTGGTGGCGTATGCCTCTTCTTTGGATCAGATCGGACCTTTGACAAAAAGCGTTACAGATTGCGCGATGATGATGAATGCGATAGCAGGTTATGATCCTGCGGATTCGACTTCGGTTCCCAAAGAGGTGCCGGATTATACCGCTTCATTGAAACCGGGCTTGAAGGGAATGCGGATCGGTCTTCCGCGTGAATATCATGCGGCAGAAGGACTTCATCCGGACGTAAAGCAGGCAATGGAACATTCGGTAAAAACATTGGAAGATTTGGGCGCGGAATTGTTTGAGGTGTCTTTGCCCCATACGCCGTATGTGGTGGCGGTGTATTATGTGATTGCGCCGTGCGAAGCCAGTTCCAATCTTGCCCGCTATGACGGCGTGAAATACGGATTCAGAGACAAATCCCAAAAAGATTTGCTTGAAATGTATCGCAGCACCCGTTCTCAAGGCTTCGGCTTGGAAGTTCAGCGCAGAATCGTCATCGGAACATATTGCTTATCCGCAGGTTATTATGATGCGTATTACGGCAAAGCCTCGCAAGTTCGCACCCTGATTATGGAAGATTTCAAACAGGCATTTGAGACCTGCGATCTGATTTTATCGCCGGTTGCGCCTGCGCCTGCATTTGCCATCGGAGAAAATGCCGATGATCCGCTGACGATGTATTTATCCGATATTTTTACACTTTCGGCAAATCTGGCGGGTATTCCGGCAATGTCTGTGCCTTGCGGATTTTCCAAAGACGGGCTGCCCATCGGACTTCAGCTTATGGCAAGTCATTTTAATGAGGAAATGCTGTTCAAAGCCGCGTATAATTTTGAACAGGCAACAGAATTTCATAAACGAAAACCGATGTGAGAAAAATGCCGACCATTCTTATTTCAAGCAAAGCCATCCGGTTGAACGGAACTTCTTTTTCGGAAAAAAAAAAAGAGTGGCAGCCCTATAAAAAGCAGGGCTACCGGGTCATGGATAAAGATGGCGTTACGATTTGGCATGAAAAAGAAGTAATTCAACGTATGGTATTGAAGGCATTTGAATCATGTGATGCGGATCTGTTTTTATTCGGCTCCCGCGCATCAGGAGAAGCTTCGGATCGCTCGGATTACGATATTGGCTATTTTGCTGATTCGCTTCCCAGACCGTCAATATTGGCATGTTTGAAAGAGGATTTGGAGGAACTTCCGATTCCGGCGCATGTGGAGCTTGTGAATTTCAAAGATCTGCCTGAAGAATTTATCCGACTGGTTGTTGAAAAGAAGGTGGAATTATGGAAGAAAAAATCAGAGAACTCACTCTTCACCTGAAAACATTAGAACGTGCGCTTGCCACATTGAAAGATATTTTTCAAGAGCCGTATTCGGTGATTGTCAGAGATGCTACGATTCAGCGATTTGAATATACATTTGAATTGGCATGGAAAATGTTCCGCAAAGCTGCCAAAGTCGAAGGAATTGATACAGGCTCTCCGCGACAGGCAATTCGTGCAGTGTATGATGCAAAGCTGATTGAAGATACTGACATCTGGTTTCAGATGCTTGACGAACGCAACCGGGTATCGCATACTTACAGAGAACTAACTGCCGAAGAAGTATTTGAAAGCGCTCGGCAACTGCCGGAACTTTTGCAAAAAGCCATCGTATCTGTAAAGCAAAGATATAACATAGAGGAGGAAAAATGAGTACTGTCCAACTGCAAGGTGAAGAATTAAGACGCGCTGTCAAATGGATTTCCGAAGAGCGCGAAACCGATCCCAAAAAAAAACTGAGCGATCTGATTTGCGAAGCCGGAAGAAAGTTTGATCTTTCGCCGTTAGAGGAAGAGTTTTTAATCCGATGTCTGATGGAAAAAACAGCATAAATCCGATCCGAATTTTACCGGAGCTTTTATCAAACAAGATTGCTGCCGGAGAAGTTGTCGAGCGTCCGGCTTCCGTAGTTAAAGAATTGCTTGAAAACGCGCTGGACGCCGGAGCCAGCCGGATGATCATTGAAATTGAGCAGGGCGGACGGATGCTGATTCGGGTATCGGATAACGGTATCGGCATGAGCCGGGATGACGCGCTGCTGTCCATTGAGCGATATGCCACCAGCAAGATTGTCAATGAACAGGATTTGTTTTCAATTCAGACGCTCGGTTTCAGGGGAGAAGCTCTGCCCAGCATTGCTTCGGTATGCAAATTCTGTCTTGAAACCTGTTGTGCCGGTTCGGAAACCGGCATTCAGATTCTTATCGAAGGCGGAAAGCTTAAAAATGTTTCAGACATCGGTGCGCCGGTAGGAACGCAGATTACAGCCGGGCAGTTGTTTTTCAACACCCCGGCGCGGCGCAAGTTTCTGAAAAGCATTTCTACGGAAATGGGGCATATCGCAGATACGGTTGCCAATATCGCGTTAAGCCGCCCTGATGCCGGATTTAAGCTGTTTCATAACGGAAAGCTGATTAAAAACTGGGCGGCATCAGAACCGGCTCAGAGAATTGAAGATGTGCTGGGGCATGATCTCAGAGAAGTGCTGGTTGAGATTCGCGCAGAATATCACGGCGTATCGGTATCCGGCATGATTGCCGCGCCCCGCATAGCGCGTACCACGTCCGGCGGCATCTATATCTATGTCAACGGCAGATGCGTCCGGAATCGGATGATCCTTCATGCCTTATCCGAAGGGTATTCGGGCAGGCTGATAAAAGGACAGTTTCCTACGGCAGTCGTCTTTATTGCGCTCGATCCGGAACTGGTGGATGTCAATGTTCATCCGGCAAAAAGCGAGGTGCGGTTTGCAGTGCCGGATAATATCCATGAAGCGCTCAGACAAGCCGTATCTGCTGCGCTGCATCAGGCTGATCGTCCGAAATGGGAAGCTGCACAGCCGGTTCGGGAAACACCTCAGTTATCAGAGCCTCTGCTATCATTTTTAACGCCGCCTCTTCCCCAAAAACAGGAAGAAACAAGCTTGTGGAAAACCGGACAGGATTCAAATTTGTTTTCAAATCTGCGAATTATCGGACAGGTTCGCGCCACGTATATCTTGTGCGAATCCGAAGACGGGCTGATTTTAATTGATCAACATGCGGCGCATGAGCGGATATTGTTTGAGAAGTTGAAAAAAAGCAGCAGTTTTCAAAAGACCGCTCAAAAACTCTTGATTCCTGAAACAATCGAATTAAATTATAGCCAAATCGCGATTATGGAAAAGCTGATTCCCGAACTGAACAGCGCGGGATTTGAGATTGAACCTTTCGGAAAAAATACGGTTGTGATAAGCTCTCTCCCTGCCTTTCTGAAGACTGAAGAGATTAAGCCATTAATGATTGAGATGATTGAAAAAATGATAGAAGTCGGTGTTAAATCGGATATTCAATTTGTAAAAGAGCAATGTCTGATGCTGATTGCGTGTCATGGGGCTATCCGGGCAAATCAGATTCTTTCAACCGAAGAAATCAGGGCGTTGCTGTCTGAAATGGATCAATGCGATAATCCTTCCCATTGTCCGCACGGACGCCCCTCATGGATTCAATGGACTACACGGTTTCTTGAGAAATCTTTCGGCCGGACGGAGTAACAGTGACAAAAATTTTGGTGATTGATGAGAATACCGATACCTTAAATCATATATCGGATCAGATAAGATTGATGTTTCCCGAATCCTGTGTTCTTACCGCGCAAACTGACGGGCAGGGCATTGATAAATCGGAAGCCGCGCTTCATAGGCGGACTGCGGCGTTAGATAAGCGGGTCAGGGAATTGAACTGCCTTTACAGCATTTCGGAAATTCTTGAAAGCAATGTCCGGTCCCTCAAAGATATTCTTTTCGGAATTGTCCGGCTGATTCCTCCGTCACTTCGCTATCCGAGACTTGCTTCGGCGATGATTACCTTTGACGGCGATCAATTCAAGTCCGGCAATTTTAAAGAAAGCCAATGGCAGGAATCTTTTGATATTCCGGTATATGGCGTACCGATGGGAAAGGTGCAGGTCTGTTATCCTGAACGTCCGAAAAACGGTGAAGATCTGTTTTTGGAAGAAGAGAGATTGCTGCTGGATAATATTGCCCGCCGGGCAGGCAAAATCATTGAGCGCAAACTTTCTGAAGAAAATCTTATCCGGCTGAATCGGGCGCTGGATATGTTAAGTGAATGCAGAAACACCTTATTTTATTGTAATGACGAATTTAATCTCGCAGAAAAAATATGCCGGATCATCGTGGAAAAAGGCGGATATATGATGGCATGGGTGGGCTATGCTCAGGAGGGGCTTGATAAAACGGTACGTCCGGTCTGCCGCTGGGGATATGAGGAACATTTTTTGGACAGTCTGAACATCACCTGGGATAACAGTGAAAACGGACAGGGACCTATGGGAACAGCCATCCGCACCGGCAAACCGGCGGTGTTCAGAAATATTGTCAGCGATCCCCGATTCAGACCCTGGCGCGATGAAGCCATGAAGCGCGGATATGCCTCGTCTGTAGGTCTTCCGTTAAGCAGCGAAGGTCTGTGCATCGGGGGATTAAGTATTTATGCCTCTGAATCAGATGCGTTTGATGCGGCAGAAATAGAGCTGCTGATGGGGCTTGCCGATGATATGGCTTACGGAATCACTGTTATCCGAACAAGGCTTGAGCGCAGCCGCTCCCGTGAGTTTCTGATAGAATCCGAAAAACGATACAGAACCTTGTTCAACAGCGCAAGCGATGCCATATTTGTCTGCCACTGCGATGGGCGATTTATTGATATGAATCGCAAAGCCTGCGAATTATTGAAATACAGCCGGGAAGATTTGATGAAAATGACGATGGACGATATCTGCAAAAAAACGCAGTGCGATCCCCGGCAGTTTGAAGCATTATCAGATGATAAAAATATGGTTATTGAAACCGAATATATCCGCAAAGACGGCGACGAGATTCCCGTTGAGGCAAATATCCGCAAGATCAGATACAGCAATGACATGGCAATTTTAACCATTGCACGCGACATCAGTGAGCGGCGGCGGGCGGAAGAAGAAAAAAACAGGCTCTGGCGCCAGTTGCAGGAAGCTCAGAAACGGCAGGCACTGGGTACGATGGCAGGAGGAATTGCCCATGATTTCAATAATATCCTTTTTCCGATTATGGGATATGTTGAAATGACGATGGATGAACTGCCGGAAGACAGCAAAGGCAAAAAGCAACTGGCAGAAGCCATGAAGGGCGCGAAACGCGCAAGAGAACTGGTGCAGCATATTCTCACCTTTAGCCGCAATACAGGTCAGGAATTTACGCCCTTAACGCTTCAGCCGCTGATTAAAGAAACGCTCAAGCTGATTCGGGCAACGCTTCCGGCAAATATCAGAATCAGACAGAATATTGACGCGGGCTGCGGCACAACCCTTGCCAATCCTACGCAAATTCATCAGGTATTGATGAATCTCTGCACCAACGCATGGCATGCCATGCAGGAAAAGGGCGGAACTTTGGAAGTTGCATTAAAAGAAGTCCGGGTGGAATCAGACAGCGGTTTGGAACTTAAACCGAATAATTACCTGAGACTGACGATCAGCGATACAGGATACGGCATGACCCGCGAAGTGATGGGACGGATTTTTGATCCGTATTTTACCACTAAAAAGCCCGGAGAAGGCACGGGGCTGGGGCTTGCGGTGGTATTCGGGATTGTCCGAAGCTGCAACGGACAGATTCAGGTGTATAGCGAACCCGGAATCGGCACGACATTTCATGTGTATCTGCCGCGTATCGAAGGATCAGCTTTTGCAGATAAGGTTCCTGAGCTGATTTGCGGCGGTGTTGAGCGGATTCTGCTCATAGATGATGAAGAGCCGATTATTATTCTGCTCGCACAGATGCTTGAAAAATTGGGCTATCATGTAACTGCTCTCAAAGACAGCGTGGAAGCTTCGGAGCTATTCCGCACCCAGCCCGATAACTTCGATTTGATTATTACGGACCAGAGTATGCCGAATTTAAGCGGAGAACAGCTTGCCATACAAATGAAAGCCATCAGGGCGGATATTCCGATAGCCTTATGCAGCGGATTCAGCGACACGCTCACACGCGAAAGAGCAAAACAAAGCGGCATTGACTACTTTATTATGAAGCCGGTAATCAAACGGGAACTGGCTGAAACGCTGCGGCAGATTCTTGATTCAAACAGAAAGGACAATTGTGTATGACAGAGACGAACATCAGCCGGATGGTGATTGCAATGCTGCACACCGGACAATCTCTGAAATCTTCCGATATTGCCGCAAGGCTGACCCAATCGCTGGGATGGCCCGTCAGTGTCAGAGATATTTCCGCTATTTTATCCAGAATCAGCGATAAGAGCAAATGCGATCTGGGATATTTCATTGTCAAAGTCAGACAGGGGAATGCGTTTATTTACGCGTTGGCAAAGGAAGTGCTGCTGCTTTCAGAAGATCAGGTTTATGAATTGACGCTTAAAACAGGCGGATATACGCTGAATCAGGCAATATCCGATTTTCCGGAGCTTGGAAAATATCTACCCCGAACGCCTGCGCCCAAATTTCGGATTGTCAGGCAATGGGTTCAGAATGCGGCATCTGTTGCGCCGGTCAGCATCCGCTCTTTTTTTGATACGCTGTCCAAAGAACGCAACGTGGAACTGACCGTCCGCTATTCAAACAGATCGGCAATTTCTCTGTCTGCATCGCCTAAAATTTTTCTTTTAATCTGCTGCATTGCCTGCATCAGCCTTGCCATATTCGCATTTCTGGCGTATCTGTTTTTCTATCCGGTGTTTGTGGCGGGCGTCATTCTTGCGCTGGCAAGCGGATGTTACATTTTCGCGCTGAAATATCGCTCAAAGTTATGACCTTATGAATGACGTTGATTTTTTTATCGAAGAAGAAGATATCAGGCGGGAGAGAAACAAAGCCAGAGAACTCAGAGCGTCTCAGTGGTGGAAACGCCAATGTGCCAAAGGCGTCTGCGGTTACTGCGGACGCACTGTTTCGGCAAAAGAACTCACGATGGATCATATTGTTCCGATTTCCCGGGGCGGCAAAAGTGTGAAAGGCAATGTGGCTGCCTGCTGCAAAGACTGCAACAATCAGAAAAAGCAGCTTCTTCCGATGGAATGGGAGCAATATCTGACAAAACTGATTGTCTGAGAATTTTCAGTACCGAACCTCACGCACCTCAAAAAGGAGGAAACTGCCATGATTTTTCGCTTGAAATCAGTTTTTGCGGGCATAGCTGTTTATCTGCTGCTCTGCCTTAGCTTGACGACAATTGTACGCGCATCTGACCCGAGCGAGTTAAACACATCTCCGGTATACGTGATGCAATTCGGAACATCAGGCGCCGGTAAGGGACAATTCGACGGTCCATCCGGCATAGCGATTGACAGTTCCGGTAATATTTATGTTACAGACAGCAGTAACGACCGCGTTCAGAAATTCAGCGGATCGGGAATTTATATCGGCAAATTCGGAACTTCAGGCGAGGATAACGGACAATTTGATGGTCCCGTCGGCATAGCGATTGACAGTTCCGGTAACGTCTATGTGGCGGATAGCGGCAATGACCGCATTCAGAAATTCGGCAGGTCCGGGACGTATATCAGTCAGTTCGGAACTTTCGGCGCTGACAACGGAGAATTGTGGGATATTGCCGGTATCGCGGTTGGCAGTTCCGGCAATATATGGGTGGCGGATAGCGGCAATGACCGCATTCAGAAACTCAGCAGGTCCGGGACTTATCTCCGTCAGTTCGGAACATCAGGGTTCGGCAGCGGACAATTCTCTTAT
>DYRC01000169.1 GCA_020718925.1 Desulfonema limicola | reverse complement strand
TTTTGTGAACACCGGACTACGATCTTGGAACTCTGTTCATTTTAGAGTTGCAATCTGCCCCGCTTCAATCTAAAATATACCGCATGAAAACTGCAAAAACCTTATACCTGATTGACGGAACCGCGTACATTCACCGCGCATTTCATGCGATACAGGGGCTTTCCAATTCAAAAGGGCTGCCCACCAACGCGATATTCGGATTTACCCGGATGATTTTAAAGCTTTTGGAAGAAAAACAGCCGGAGTACATAGCGGCGGTGTTTGATTCTAAAGGACCCACGTTTCGGCATGACATTTACAATGCCTATAAAGCCAATCGCCCCCCGATGGCTCAGGATATGGCAGTTCAGATTCCGTATATCAAAGACATCAGCACCGGCTTCAATATTCCGGTGATTGAAAAGCAGGGATATGAAGCTGACGATCTGATCGGAACGCTGGCGGCGCAGGCGGAAAAAGCCGGTTTTTCAGTAATCATGGTTACAGGCGATAAGGATTTTCTGCAACTGGTGAGCGACAATATCAGGATTTGGGATCCTATGAAGGAAAAGACGATTGATCTGATTTCTGTGCGTCAGGAATTTAAGCTTGAACCTTCTCAGATGATAGATATGATGGGGCTTTCCGGCGATACATCCGACAATGTTCCCGGCGTTCCGGGCATCGGTCCCAAAACCGCGCTTTCCCTGATTCAGACTTATGGCTCTATGAAAGCCCTGTATGACTCCCTTCTCCTCTCAGGCGAGGGGACGGGGGGGAGGTCAAAAAAACAGCATGAAAACCTTGTTAATTATAAAGAGCAGGCATGGTTAAGCAGGCAATTGGTTACGATTTGCAGGGACGCGCCGATTTCCTTTGACCCGGAAACATTCAAAGCAACGCCGCCGGATAAAGCAAAGCTGGCGGAATTATTTAAAGAATTGGAATTTCGGCAGTTGCAGAAAGAGTTCCCGGCAGGGCAATCCCATGAAAAACAGTATCAGGGCATTTATGATAGCGCGTCTTTGCTGAAATTGATAACTTTGCTTGAAAATTCAGATGTTTTTGCATTGGATACGGAAACTACATCTGAAAATCCCATGATCGCCGAGCTTGTGGGGCTGTCTTTTTCTGTTCGTGAAAATGAGGCGTTTTATATCCCTTGCGGACATCAATATCCGGGCGCACCTGAACAGATGAAGCTTGACAAGGTGTTATCCGCGCTCAGACCTGTTCTCGAAAATCCGAAAATTCAGAAAATCGGTCAGAATATCAAATATGATTGGACAGTTTTAAAGCGGCACGGGATTGAGCTTTGCGGCGTGGCATTTGATACGATGGTGGCGTCTTATTTAGTCAATCCGTCCAAGCGGGCGCACAATTTAGATCAGATTGCTCTGGATTTTCTTGATTACAAAAAGATTTCATATCAGGAGGTTGCGGGCAAGGACAGTTTTGATACGGTGCCGATAGTGCAGGCAGTGCCGTATTCCTGTGAAGATGCGGACATTACGCTGTGCGCGGCAAATGTATTGAAGCCGATGCTCAACACTATCGGGCTTGACGATTTGATGAACACGATGGAAATGCCGTTGATTCCCGTGCTGATGGCAATGGAAATGCGGGGAATCTGTGTGGATAAAGAAAAGCTGCGGAGTTTATCAAAAAACTTTGAGCATCAACTGGAGCAGATGGAAAAAGATATTTATGCAGCAGCAGGCGAATCTTTTAATATCAAATCTTCTCAGCAACTTGGACAGATTTTATTTGAAAAGCTCAATCTCCCGGTCCAGAAAAAAACCAAAAAGAAAACCGGATATTCTACGGATGTCGAAGTTCTGATGCAGCTTGCCGCATATCACGAACTGCCCGCGCTGATTTTAAGCCATCGGAGCGTGGCAAAACTCAAATCTACTTACACAGACGCGTTGCTGGAGCAGATAAATTCAACCACCGGACGGGTTCATACATCGTATAATCAGACTGTTACGGCTACGGGGCGGCTGTCCAGTTCCGATCCGAATCTTCAGAATATTCCGATTCGGACAGAAGAAGGGCGTCAGATCAGAAGCGCGTTTATTCCCCAAGATGGGTGGCTCATGCTGTCTGCGGATTATTCTCAGATTGAACTGCGGCTTCTGGCGCATTATGCCGATGATCCGATTTTAATCAAAGCATTTACAGATGATGAAGACATTCACGCCCGAACCGCTGCCGAAGTGTTTCAGATTTTTCCTGAAATGGTTACGCCGGAATTGCGGCGGCAGGCAAAAGCTATCAATTTCGGGATTATTTACGGCATGGGCGCGTTCAGCCTGTCTAAAGATTTGGGTGTAAGTCATAAAATGGCACAGACGTATATTGATCATTATTTCGGGCGATACAAAGGCGTAAAAAAGTTTATTGATACCTCAATTGAGACCGCAAGAGCCACCGGAAAAACAAGTACGCTTCTGGGGCGCATTCGGCTGCTGCCGGATATGAACAGTTCCAATCACAATGTCCGGTCATTTGCAGAACGAACTGCGGTCAATACGCCGATTCAGGGAACTGCGGCTGATTTGATCAAACTTGCCATGATTAAAGTTGACGCCGCGCTCAGAGAAAAACAGCTTCAATCTGCGATGCTGTTGTCTGTGCATGATGAATTGGTGTTTGAAGTGCCGCCGGAAGAACTTGATCTTGTGAAAACGCTGGTGAAAGACATCATGGAAAATGTATGGTCAGACCTTAACGTGCCGCTCAAGGTCAATATGGCATGGGGGAAGAATTGGGCGGAGGCGCATTGAACAGATTTTTGACAAGTATTCGGTTGGTGATATTGTCAGAGAAATAAAAACAATTTGATTATCCGGCTCAATAAAACCTTGACTTTATCATAGCAGAATAGGTAAAAGAAGACATGATACGAATTGAGAATCTCAGCAAACGATATAAAAATATCCATGCCCTGAAATCTATCAGCCTTCAGGTGGCACAGGGCGAACTGTTCGCCTATCTGGGACCCAACGGCGCGGGCAAGACCACAACTATCCGCATTCTGACAGGGCTTACGAATCTTACGTCGGGAAAAGCTTTTTTAAACGGGTTTGATATTGAAAAACAGACCCTTGACGCTAAAAAACAATGCGGACTGGTGCCGCAGACCATTAATCTGGATCAGGAACTTACGGTCTATGAAAATCTGGAAGTTCACGGCTGTCTGTTCGGAATGCCAGCGAGACAGCGGGCAGAAAAAATTCTGGAACTGCTGGATTATGTGGACTTGGATGATCGCAAAGATACGCTGACCAAAAATCTCTCCGGCGGAATGCGGAGGCGGATAATGATTGCACGCGCATTGCTGCATTCGCCCCGGATTTTGTTTCTGGATGAGCCGACCGTCGGCTTGGATGCGGGAATCCGCCGAAAAATATGGGCATTGATCAAAAAAATTCAGCAAAACGGCACCACGATTTTTCTGACCACGCACTATATCGAAGAGGCGGAATTTCTTGCCGCACGGGTGGCATTTTTGGATGAAGGCAATATTGTGGCAACCGATACGCCGGAAAATCTGAAAGCCCGATTAGGTGAATGGGCAATTGACAGGGTGTCTGAAGACGATATGAAAACCCAGTATTTCAAAACGATGGAAGAGGCAAAAGACCTCTCCCGCCATTATGAAGACAGCTTTACGTTAAGGCGGGTCAATCTGGAAGATGCTTTTCTATCTCTGACAGGGAAAACAGTGAAATGATACAGGGATGCGGCGCAATTTATCATCGTGAAGTTCTGATTTTACAGCGGCGGTTCTGGCGGATGCTGGCGTCTATGGCTGTTTCTCCGCTCTTATATCTCTTGGCATTCGGATACGCGATGGGAGATCGGGTCATGGTTGCGGGATACACCTATACGGAATTTCTGATTCCGGGCTTGGTGGCGATGACTTCCATGACACAGGCTTACGGAATTGCCAGCGAAATCAATATTTCCCGCTTTTATTGGCATATTTTCGAGGAATTTCAAGCCGCGCCGATTAACGATGTGGCGTATGTGCTGGGAGAAGTTCTTGCCGGAATCACCCGCTCCTTTATTTCAGTGATTGTGATTTTAGGCTTGGGATTTATTTTCGGCGTATCACTGGGCTATTATTCGATTTGGTTCTGGCTGCCGGTTCTTTTAAACAGCTTTGTATTTTCTTCGCTTGCCGTAGGCATTGCCATGCTGGTCAAATCACATTCGGATCAGGCAATGGTCAACAATTTTATTATTACGCCGATGGCGTTTTTGGGCGGAACATTTTTTCCCATAGACCGGCTTCCTCCGGTGGCGCAGAAAATTCTTTTTTTCCTGCCTCTGACCCATGCCTCCAAAGCTATCCGGGGCGCGGCATTCGAGCATCACGCAAATTTATACTCCTGCCTGCTTTTGGCATTGACCGGCGCGCTTTTTTTCTTTATCGCCATCCATTGCGTCAATCGGGCAAAAGATTAAAACACTCCCCCTCTCACGAGGGAACTCTTCAAGGATTTTAAACATAGATGAAACTCAGAAACGAACAGATCCGGAATATTGCCATTATCGCGCATGTTGATCACGGCAAAACCACGCTGGTGGACGCGATGTTCAAACAAAGCGGCGTATTTCGGGAGGGGCAGGAAGTTAATGATCGCCTCATGGATAATATGGAATTGGAACGCGAGCGCGGCATTACGATTGCGGCAAAAAACTGCTCTGTGGTTTGGAAAGGCGTTAAAATCAATATCATTGACACGCCCGGACATGCGGATTTCGGCGGTGAAGTAGAACGGGCAATTTCTATGGCTGACGGCGCGATTTTATTGGTGGATGCGTCAGAAGGTCCTCTGCCCCAGACCCGCTTTGTTTTGAAGAAAACATTTGACGCGGGGCTTAAAGTCATCGTGGTCATCAACAAAATTGACCGCAAAGACGCCAGAGTTGATGAAGTTCTGAACGAAATATACGACCTGTTCATTGATTTGGCTGCAAATGAAAAACAATTGGATTTTCCGGTGCTGTATGCTATCGGGCGTGACGGGGTTGCACAGAAAGCACTTGAAGATTTTTCACCGTTAAAAAGCGAAAATCTTCATGTCCTGTTTGATACCATTTTGGAAGAAATTCCTGCGCCGAGCTATTCCCCTGACGAGCCGTTTCAGATGCTGGTGTCTGATCTGGGATATTCGGATTATATCGGCAGGCTGGCGATTGGCAAAATTTTCAACGGCAGGGTAAAATCCAATGATTCTCTGGTGTGCATTGCCGAGCATGGTAAAGAGATTCCGCTGAAAGTTACGCGGCTGCAAAGCTATTTCGGGCTGAATTTTCAGGAAGTTGCCAATGCCGAACCCGGAGATATTGTCGTGCTGTCCGGCATTGAAGATGTTAAAATCGGCGATACGATCTGCACCAAAGATTCTCCCAAAGCCTTGAAGCGGATCAGCGTGGATGAGCCTACGGTCTCTATGCGCTTTACCATCAATACCTCGCCCCTTGCCGGAAAAGAAGGCAAGCATGTTCAATCTGCCAAAATCCGGGAACGGCTGACAAAAGAAATGCTCAGAAACGTGGCAATCCGCGTGGAAGAAGGCGATGATCGGGAAGTTTTTGTCGTCAAAGGACGGGGTGAATTTCAGATGGCAATTCTGATTGAAACCATGCGCCGCGAGGGATTTGAGTTGTGCGTGGGACGTCCTGAAGTGATTTATAAATATCAGGGCAGCAAAAAGCTTGAGCCGATTGAGCAGTTGTTTGTGGATTGCGATGAAAATTTTTTAGGAATTGTAACTGAAAAGCTTTCGATCCGCAAAGGCAAAATGATCAATTTAGTCAATAACGGCAAGGGGCGGACAAGAATTGAGTTTTCAGTGCCATCGCGGGCGTTGATCGGCTATCGGGATGAATTTTTAACCGACACCAAAGGCACGGGCATTATGAACTCGCTGTTTGCAGGCTATGAGGACTATCGGGGCGACTTTCCCACGCGGTTCACCGGCTCGCTCGTTTCTGACCGTCATGGCGCAGGAGTGGCGTATGCGTTGTTCAATCTTGAACCCAGAGGACACATGTTTATTGTGCCGAATGAGCCGGTATATGAAGGCATGATTGTCGGCGAGCATAATAAAGATGTTGATATTACAGTCAATCCGTGCAAGGAAAAGAAGCTGACCAATATGCGGGCATCCGGCAGAGATGAAAATATCATTTTAACGCCGGTCAAACCCATGACATTGGAGCGGGCAATTCATTTTATCAGAGATGATGAAATGGTTGAAATAACACCGAAATCTGTGCGTTTGAGAAAAACAATTTTATCCGGTCAGAAACGTCATACCCAGCGGGCGGCGAAGATGAAGGAAGGAAGTTGATGCCGGTTCGCTGACGCTTTAACATCATTCAGCCCTATCTAACGGCGAGTTGGAAGGGCTGTATCCCGCCATTGATATTTCTCCGTAAATTGGATTTTCCTTAGTTCCTTTCTGTCAAATCAAAACAGCCTCTCTATGAAAATTCCGAATAAAAGCAAGGCTTGACTTGTGTTCGGGTTATGGGATATATAAAAGACGTTGATAAAGGATGTTTTATCGGAAACAGGCAGAAAATAATCAAAAGACTGTAATTGGGGTTAAATGCCGATTATGAAATTTCTGATATTTGGAGAATAATAAGATGCTTGATATAAAAGAATTGGAAAAACAAATTGCGGAGAAAAAAAAATCTTTAAGAACCGACAGATTAGATATGTCTTTCGGTGAATTAATGAATCTTTATGAAGACGGTTCTTTGTTTATTACACCGGCATATCAACGTGCTTTCAGGTGGAAAGTAGAACAGCAGACAAAATTTATTGAGTCTGTTCTTTTGGGTATTCCTATACCTCCGATTTTTGTCGCGGAAGATTCGAGCAGATGGGAATTGGTTGACGGCTTACAGAGACTATCAACAATATTCTCATTTTTCGGTATATTGAAAGATGTTAAAGAAGATAAAAATAATCTGAAACTTGTGGAAGGTTCAATAATAAAAGGACTTAAAGATTATATTTGTGGCAATTTCAATCCGTTATTAAAATTTACGATAAAAAGAGCGGTTTGTCGTGTTGAAATAATTCGTTGGGATAGTGCCGTAGATATGAGATATGAATTATTTAACAGACTGAATACCGGCGGGACAGCGTTGTCTGAGCAGGAAATCAGAAATTGTATATTCCGAGGATTTGACAACCAGTTGAATCAAATCCTTATAGATGTCGGAACAAGTGATGATTTCAAACGAATTATTCAGCCTACTGAAAAACAAATAGAAACAATGTTTTGTGAAGAACTTGTTTTACGGTTTTTTGCATTAAAGAACTACGGATTGGTTTTAAAAACCAATATTCAGGATCATCTGACGGAATATATGGAGAAAGTATCAAAAAATGAGGTTGTGTTTGATTTTAAACAGGAAAAAACAAGAATCATAGAATTGATTTCTTTTTTAAAAAATAATTTTAAACATAGAATATTTCGTGCTTCAAACGGGATTTTCACACCGGCTTTGTTTGATGCTATAATGCTTTCTCTGAATGATTATTCTGATTATTATTCCAAAAAACCGGATGAATTTAAGGATAAAATTAATAAGTATAAAAAAAGTGATGCCTTCAAAGAGGCAAATAAAGTTTATTCATCAGGTAGAATAAAAAACAGAATTGATGCAGCATTTGAAATTTTCAAAATATGATAAATGTTATTGAAGAAATAAAACAGGAAAATGAATGGAGGCAAAAAGATTTTGCAAACATGAAATTCCTGTATCATCATATTTCAAAAGAATATCAGTCATTATTTTTAAGAATGACGATACCTTATCTTTATGCTCATTGGGAAGGATTTGCACTTGATACGCTTAAAAAAGTGGTAAGTTACTTCAATAAATTGAAATTGCAGCATAAAGATGTAAAAATAAATATTTTCGTTTTGAGTTTGAATGACAAATTCAGTTTTCTCAAAGCAAAACAATCCTTTTTACAAAAGTGTGTATTTTCGGAAAATTTTTTAAAGAATTTGGAAGATGAATTAAAGTTTGACAAAAGAAACATTGATACAAAATCAAATTTGAAATTTGATGTATTAACCGAACTTTGTGAGATATTCGGCTTTGAAAAGCAACGATTTAAAAAATTTGAGGCTGATCTCAACAGATTTGTAAATATTCGTAACTCAATTGCTCATGGAGAAAACAGTTACAGATTAAGTTTGGAAAATTTTGATAAATATATAGAACTTGTCAATGATTTAATGTTTCATCTGCAAATGGAAATAGAAGAATATTTATCTCAAAAAAAATATCTTAAATAGGGAGTGCGAGATGCAAATTAAAGAAACAGATTACATATTTTCAACGGGTGTTTTTTTAAAACCTGTGAAATGTATTATTGATGGAATAGAGTCATGGCGTTGGATTGCTATCGGATTTGAAGACGATAGTTATTTATACGGGGAAGGGATTAATGTATATGATTATGCAGATACCTTAGAAGGTTTAGTTATTCCTGAAGAAGTCTCTGAAATG
>DYRC01000168.1:6748-8691 GCA_020718925.1 Desulfonema limicola | reverse complement strand
GCGGCTTTTGACGCATTGCTGACGCGGGTGAACATGGATTCTCCGAAAAACGCCTTTCCCAAAGACACGCCATAAAGCCCGCCTGCAAGTTTTTCCTCATGCCACGCCTCAACCGAATGGGCAAATCCTAAGCGATGAAGGTTGCAGTAAGCGTCAATCATCTCTTCTGTGAGCCATGTTCCTTCATCCTGTTCTAAGCGAACCTCGGCGCAGGAGCGAATCACTTCTGCAAACACGGTATCCATCGTGATATGAAACTGATGTTTTTTAATAACTTTTTTAAGGCTTTGTGAAACCTGCAATTCATCGGGATACAGCACCATACGGGGATTGGGAGACCACCACAAAATCGGATCGTCATGGGAATACCAAGGGAAAATCCCCATTTTGTAAGCAAGCAGAAGACGATTCTCGCTCAAATCACCGCCCATAGCCAACAGCCCTTCTTTTTGGGCAAAACGCGGCGGCGGAAAAGCTATCTTTTCTGTCAATTCAAAAACCGGCATCAAATTCTCCCAACCATTTGAAAATCGTTATTAATTTATGGATAATAGCATATTTGCCGCAAATGGTAAACTAAAAGCCTTGCTGAAAAATTTCCGTAATGGTAAATTATACAAAATCTTCTATGATTATTGATGGACAGGATTATCAGAATCAGATGCTTCCGACTGAAATTATAAAGAAAATCAAAAAGATTCATATCAGAACCGCCCGGCTGGTCAACAGCATGATGTCCGGGCAGTATAAGTCCGTGTTTCGCGGCTCCGGCATTGAATTTGAAGAAGTGCGGGAATATTCGCCCGGCGATGAGGTCAAAAGCATTGACTGGAAAGTGTCCGCCCGGCTGGGGCGTCCTTTTGTCAAGCGATACCGCGAAGAGCGCGAATTGGTGGTCATGCTGCTGCTGGATATGAGCGCGTCCGGTCTTTTCGGGACAGGGGAAAATTTAAAGCAGGAAACTGCTGCGGAAATTGCCTCAATTCTTGCATTTAACGCCATCCGAAATAACGATAAAGTCGGCGCGATTCTGTTCACGGATCAGGTGGAAAAATACATTCCGCCGAAAAAAGGATCCGCGCATGTCTGGCAGGTGATTCGGGAAATGTTCACGTTTAAACCGGAACATAAACAGACCGATATTGGCGCGGCACTCCGTTATCTGGGCAAAGTATGCCGAAAAAAAGCCTTGTGCTTTCTGATTTCCGATTTTTTATCGCCGGATAAGCGTGAGCAGGATTTTCGGCAAATCAGGGCGGTGTCTGAAAAACATGAACTGATTGCGGTGCTGCTGTCTGATCCGAAAGAATTTCAACTGCCGGAAGGCGGTATTCTCTGCGCTCAGGATTCCGAGACCGGAGAGCTTGTTTATTATGATGCTTATGATGAAAAGACCCACCGGCGATTTTACGAAGAAAAGATGCGCGATTATGCCCTAAGTCTTCAGAATTTTAAAAGCGCGGATGTGGATTGCATTGAAATCAATACCGAAATTTCGGCGGCAGATGCGTTAAGCCGATATTTCCGCATTCGGGAAAGAAGAAAACGCTGATGGCGCTGACAGACATTCATGACATCAAATCGCTTGAAATTATCGGCATGGATCCGGCATGGATTCGGATTGCCGCATACACCTTTTTGACAGCGGCTGCTATTGCGGCAGCGATTTATATTTGGAAAAAATTCAGAAAACGAATGGTTAAGCATGTTGTCGCGTCTCTGCCGCCGGATGAAGCCGCATTAAAGCAGCTTGACGGATTGACAGACGTCGAAAACATTGACGGCAAAGAATTTTATTTTCAATTATCCGCAATTGTAAGAAATTATATTGAAGGCAGATTCGGGATTCACGCGCCGGAAATGACTACCGAAGAACTTCTGCCCCGAATTGACGCGCTTGAGATTGCAAAAGAAATGCAGAAAGAACTTAAAGACCTGCTCCG
>DYRC01000168.1:0-6648 GCA_020718925.1 Desulfonema limicola | reverse complement strand
TTGACGCGCTTGAGATTGCAAAAGAAATGCAGAAAGAACTTAAAGACCTGCTCCGGTCTTCTGAGCCGGTAAAATTTGCAGGATTTCCGGCAATTGTATCAACTATGAAACGCGATTTGTTTTTTACGATAAACTTTGTCAAAGAAACCGCTTTGCCTCCGGCAAGCCAGGAAAGGAATGATTCAAATGGCAGCAAAATCCGACACCAAAGCTAAGTGTTTATTGTGTAATGCCGATTTTTCAAAAACAGGCATGACCAAGCATCTGAAGGCATGTCTGAACAAACAATCGGAATCTCAGGCGGAATCTCAGGCGGAATCTCAGGAAAAGAAAAAGCCTTTTTTTCACATCGTGATTGACGGACTTGAACGTCCTCAATATTGGATGCACTTAAAAGTTGCTGCGGACGCCAAATTGTCAGACCTCGATAAATTTTTAAGAGATACATGGCTGGAGTGTTGCGGACATCTGAGCGCGTTCAATTCTCCACAAGGCGAGCTGGAGATGAAAAAAAAGCTTAAAGATGTTATGAAGCCGGGAACCGAACTGGTGCATGAGTATGATTTCGGCGATACCACCATATTGAGGGTAAAAGTGATCGATCTCCGTGAGGGTGCTGCTGAAAAGAAAAAGATTCTTATGCTTGCCAGAAATGATCCGCCGGAAATTCTGTGCAGCGAATGCGGCAAAGCCCAGTCCGTAAAGGTCTGTACGGAATGTATGTGGGATGGGGCTGGCTGGCTGTGTAAAAAATGCGTGAAAAAGCATGACTGCGATGAAGAAATGCTGCTGCCGGTAGTAAATTCGCCCAGAACCGGCGTTTGCGGATATACGGGATAATATGTTCAGATTTGCTTCACCTTATATGTTTGCGCTGTTTGCCATTCTGCCGATAGCCATTGCCTATCAATATCGGAAAAAACGTCAGCCTGCAATGACGATTCCGATGGTGTTCAAAGGCGTCAGTTCATCTTTTTGGCTCAAAATCAGAGGACTGACGCCAGCCTTGAAATATGCCGCATTGAGCCTGATGATCATTGCGCTGGCAAGACCGCAATGGGGAACTCAGCAGATTGATATTTCCACCGAAGGCGTCAATATTGTTTTATCGGTTGATCTGTCCGGAAGCATGGCTGCGCTGGATTTCAAGCTGAAAGGCAAAATTGTCAATCGGCTGGAAGCAGTTAAAAGCGTGGTGTCGGAGTTTATTTCCAAAAGAGCAAGCGACAGAATCGCTCTGGTTGTTTTCGGCACAAACGCTTATACGCAACTGCCCCTGACCCGTGATTACAATACGATTGCCTCTATACTGGAACGGCTTCAGATCGGTGCAGCCGGGGATAATACGGCAATCGGCGATGCCATCGGTATTTCGCTGAAACGCTTGGAAGACGTGAAAAGCAAATCCAACATCATCATTCTGCTGACAGACGGACAAAGCAACACGGGTGAGCTTTCGCCTGAAAATGCGGCGGATATTGCGGTTCAGAAAAAAGTGAAAATTTATACCATCGGCGTAGGAACACGGGGAGAAGCACCTTTTTTAGTCAGACATCCCGTACTTGGTGAAAGATATGTGTATCAGAAAGTGGATATGGATGAGAAAACCCTGAAAACCATTGCGGATAAAACCGGCGGGCTGTATTTTCGGGCAGAAGACAGCGAAGGACTGAAAAAGATTTACGATACGATTGACAAACTTGAAAAAACAGAGGCAAAAGTGAAAAGCTTTGCCGAATATAAGGAGCTTTACCCGTGGTTCCTGCTTCCGGCGTTTGTGATATTGGGGCTGTGGAGTATTCTTGTGAATACGCGGTTTCTGAGTGTGCCGTGAAATTTATATGAAGGAGGAAATGATTATGAGATCATACAACGCATTGATCGAACAACTTCCAATTGAAGTTCAATTTCCCATGATGAAGATTCTGGGTCAATTCAGGGAAGATATGTTGGATACGGTTACGAAAACCGATTTTAAGAGACTGGAAGATGTGGTTTCTGTTTTGGGTGATAAAATACTTGAATTGGCAGAAGCTCAGAGCAGAACTGAGAAACGCGTCGAAAAGCTTGCAGAAGTTCAGCAAGAACTCGCAGAAGCTCAGAAGAGAACTGAGCAGCGTGTTGAAGAACTCGCAGAAGCTCAGAAGAGAACCGAGCAGCGCGTCGAAGAACTCGCAGCGGCTCAGACAAAGACTGAGGAAACATTACGGGAGGTAGTGAAAAGACAAGATAAAATGAGTAAAGAATTGGGAGGGCTTGCAAATTCTTTCGGCTATTTTCTGGAAAATGAAGCGATTAACCTTCTTCCGGGCATATTGAAAAGAGAAAAAAATATTGATATTAAAGTGATGGACAGGCGGTTTATTGTTTATGCAGACGGGAAAGACGACGAAATCAACATATACGGGGAAGGATTGGAAAACGGCAAAAAAATATATATTATCGGCGAGAGCAAATCCCAGCTTGGCAAAAAGGATATTGATCGTTTCCAAAAACTTTTACAGCGGGTATCCGGGCATGTCAGCGCAAAAGTGTATCCGTTGATGGTTACACATTCCGCTCATCCGTCTGTTGAACTGTATGCAAAGAAGGCTATGCCTGAACTTGAGATTTTCAAATCAAACACTCTGAAATAAAGAATCGGTTGGAAGAAGTGTTTTATTCCTGTGAATACGCGGTTTCTGAGTGTGCCGTAAAGGTCACTGTCTTTCCGATGCTTTAAGGAGCGTTACATGATAAAACTTCAAAAACTGTCTGTCGGAATTTCATCGTTTGAACGAATCAGGGAAGACGATTATCTTTATGTTGATAAAACCCGGCATATCTTTAGGATGGCTGATGAAGGCATATTCTATTTCATGTCCCGTCCCCGCAGATTCGGAAAATCCCTGACCGTTTCCACGTTGCTATGTCTGTTTCAGGGAAGAAAGGAACTCTTCGAGGGGCTATGGATAAATGACAACACGGATTGGGACTGGAAAGAACACCCGGTAATTGTAATTGATTTTAACGAAATTCCCCATCAAACCCCGGAAACGCTGACAAGAAGTATCTGGCTGAGCATGGATCAGACAGCCCAGAAATACGGGATTTCCCTGAATACCGATTTTATTGAGACACGATTTCGGGAATTGGTTGTCGCTCTTGAAAATCAGTATAAAACACAGGTGGTTGTGCTGGTTGATGAATACGACAAACCGATCATAGATCATCTGGGCAAAGGCAAAGAGTCCATTGAAATCGCATTTCAAAACAGAGATGTTCTGAAAGGTTTTTTCGGCGTTCTGAAAGGCGCGAGTGTTTCTCCGTGTCTGAAATTCGTGTTTATCACCGGCGTATCCAAATTCAGCAGGGTTTCCATTTTTTCGGAACTCAACAATCTGGAAGATATTACCATGTCCGAACCGTATGCCGCTATACTCGGTTATACACAGGATGAACTGGAGATATACTTTAAGCCTTATATCAGACAATTATCGGAAAAGACCGGTGATTCGGAAGAAGAAGTGTCCGTAAAACTTGAACAGCATTATAATGGTTATCGGTTTTCCAAATGTAATATCCGGGTTTATAATCCGTTTTCGATCATGTCCGCGCTCAAACAAAAGGACTTCAGAAACTACTGGTTTGAAACCGGGACTCCGACATTTCTGGTCAATATTCTGAAGGAGAAAAACTATCCGGTTGCGAAAATCGAAAATCTCCGGTTGGACGAACAGATATTCAGCGTCTATGACATCGAAAATCTCAAACCCGAAGCGCTTCTTTTTCAGACCGGATACATTACCATCAAAGATGTGGAAGATTCTGTCTATACGTTTGATTATCCCAATGAGGAAGTCAAACTTTCGTTTCTGAAATTCCTGCTGTTTTCATACATTCCGGGGAACGGAAGTGATCTGTCGCTTTTTCTGAAACTTTCCGGTCATCTCCGAGCAGAAAATCTTGATGCGTTTTTTGAAACAATAACTGCGATATTCGCATCCATTCCTTACACATTGGAAAGCAAAAGAGACGAAGCCTATTTTCACACGGCATTTTTTCTGATTGTCAGTGCATCCGGAGTGAATGCCCGCAGTGAGGTGCTGACCTGTGCGGGAAGAATTGATCTGGTAATGGAATTTTCGGATAAAGTGTTTATCATAGAATTTAAGTGTAATCAGAACGCGGAAGCCGCCATCAGACAAATCCGCGAAAGAGGCTATGCGGATCGGTACTCACAGAGCGGCAAGAAAATCTTTCTCATAGGAATCAATTTCGATACCGAAAAGCGGAATGTGGCGGAGTGGAAAGTATGCTCTGAAATAAAGCCGAGCGGTAAATCCGGTCTGAATGAACAAAATATGGAGTGTCCATGAAGCGCAATAAAAAGCAAGAGATTGAAGAATCTCAATATGACAATCAGCCTGTTTATTTTCTTGATTTGATTGTGAAAAATGTTCGGTGTTTTGGCAAAAAGCAGGTGCTTGATTTGTCAGACGGCAAGGGCAAGCCTGCGCTCTGGACGGTGATTTTAGGGGATAATGGGACGGGGAAAACGACTTTGCTGAAATGTTTGGTTGCGTTAACACCCAAACTTCAAAATAACGATAAAGGTTCGTCGCCAAGAGGTTTTCCTAATAGTGCTATCAACTTTCTTAGAGAAGGTACAAGCATTAGAATGGACAAATTTTATTTTGGAAAGGTTAATTCAAATAAGTTTAAATATTTATATAATGGAACTGCAATAATATCAAGTTATCAGAATCAAGATAAGTTACATATCTTTGAAATAGGACCGGGGCAAAATGAATTAGCAAACTTAATAAGTTATGCCTATGGTGCATCTCGCAGAATGGGAACAGGCTCTTTATCAGAAACGCAAAATTCCGATCCCACTGCAAGTTTGTTTTCAGAAGATATTAGTCTGATTAACTCTGAAGAATGGCTGTTGCAGGCTGATTTTGCCGCGAAAAGCGCAACTGAGGAAAATAAAGCCTATTTTGAAAACCGTTTTGATAAAATCAGGAAATTGCTTGTTGAACTATTGCCGGACGTTGAAGATATTCAAATTCGCCCGATTACCAAAGAGCAGCCCAAACCGGCGATTCAAGTAAAAACGCCTTACGGATTGGTCAGCATCAAAGATTTGAGTCTGGGCTATCAAACCCTGATGGCATGGATGGTGGATTTGGCAAGCCGCTTATTTGACCGCTATCCTGACAGCGATAATCCGCTTGCCGAGCCTGCGATTGTGCTTGTTGATGAAATTGATCTGCATCTGCATCCCAAGTGGCAACGGACAATAATGAACCATTTGAGCAATATTTTCAAACAAACTCAGTTTATTGTAACTGCTCACAGCCCGTTGATTGTTCAATCTGCTCAGAATGCCAATATCGTTCTGCTGAAACGAGAAGGCGATGAGGTGATTATTTATAACAATAAAGATGAGGATGTTATCAAAGGCTGGCGGCTGGATCAGGTCGTTACCAGCGATTTATTCGATTTGCCAAGTGCAAGACCGCAGGAATATGACGCTATTTTGGAAGAGCGTGAAAAAATTCTATCCAAGCCGAAACTGACTGCCAAAGATAAAAAACGTCTTGAACAAATCGGCAAAAAATTGGATGAATTGCCGGTAGCTGAAAAAAATGAAGATAATGAAGCTATGGAAATTATTCGTAAAGCGGCGCAGATATTGAAAGATAAAGTGCAATGATACGAATCAATAAACCGGCGCAAGTTCCTGAAAAATTAGCTATTGACGGCAAGGCTGAAACTGAGAAGAATAAGCAGTTATATGAGCAGTTTGAAGAAGAATATAAATGCGGTCAAAGAGAGTTTGAAATCAAAGCTTCTATTTATGGGCATAAAACTGTAAAAGACGCTTTAAAAAAAGCGCAGTATCACAAATGCTGCTTTTGTGAAATAAAAGTAAAAAGCGGAGATGTCGAGCATTTCAGACCAAAGTCCGGTTATCAGCAAAACGAAAAAGATAACCTTTCAAAGCCCGGCTATTATTGGCTTGCGTATGAGTGGGACAATATGCTTTATTGCTGCCCAGATTGCAATCGAAGTTATAAACGAAACCTGTTTCCGCTTATTGATGATTCAAAAAGAGCAAAATCTCATTCGGATAATATTGATCAAGAAGAACCGTTGTTTATTCATCCGGGAAAAGAAAATCCTGAAGATTTTATTGAGTATAAACGTGAAGAGCCAAGAGCAATCAATAATGATCAACGGGGAAAAGCTACCATTGAGCAAATAATAAATGGTAACAAAGAGCTTTTAGATGAACTTAGACTTACAAAATACAATCTCTGTAAAAGTCTATATTTACTTATTAAAAGATTTAAAAAAATTGACGAATTAAAAGCTCTGATCAAAGATGCAAAACAAGAATTAGAAAAAGCGGTCAAAGATTCTGCGGAGTATGCTTTGATGATGAGATGTGCTATAAAAGATAAATTTCGATATTAAATCAAATATTTTTGTGAAATTTACACGGGTGGATTTATAGAACCCAATTATAAACATCGCCATGAACACCCTGTTTTCCAACCCCAAAAATTTTTCATGCAATATGACAGTGATGAAAGCAGGTTAAGATGAAAATCACAATCCGAATTGACGCAGAAGCGCAGGATAATCGCCGCAAGGTGT
>DYRC01000167.1 GCA_020718925.1 Desulfonema limicola | reverse complement strand
GAAGAGCGTATCATCAGTTTCAGCATAGCTCTGTCCGCGTCAGCAAACGGAAGCGTATATTTTTCTATGCTCAATCCCGCATTCATCGGCATTGCCAGCTTTTCTACGGATGCCATCTCCGATTCGGAAATTTTTCCTTTCATAGCAATCAATGCCGCGTGTTCGGCAAGAAGCGGGATTGCCATAGAAACAAACATATCCAAGGCAGAAAATGCCCGGCAGATCACCATATCAAAGCGATTTTCCGTTTTGGCAAAATCTTCTGCCCGGATATGATGCGCGTCAATTTCTTTTAAGTTAAGGGTTCGGATAACCTGTTTTTGAAAACTGACCTTTTTGCGCGATGCATCAATCAGCGTAACCCTGAGTGATGGGTTGATAACTTTCAGGACAATGCCCGGAAATCCGCCGCCTGAGCCTATGTCCAACAGGCGGGCATGGTCAGGAATCAGTTTTGCCGGCGCAACGGAGTCTGCAAAATGTTTGATGGCAATCTCTTCGGGATCCGTAATCGCCGTCAGGTTAATCTTCTGATTCCATTTGAGCAGTTCAAGGGCGTGAAGGGCAAACAGCCCGACATGGTGGTCGTTTATGTCAACGCCGAGCAGTTTCGCGCCGGAAATAATCAATGTTTTCCATTCTGAAGAGCCGATATTCATAGTCTGATCATTCTTCCGAAATTACGGACACCCGCATTTGCTGGTGGACATAGTGCTGTCTCCGCAGACAAAATAGCCGGTTTTGCGGTCGCATCCGATAATTCCGGCAACGCCGCCGTGATCTGTACACGCATTGGTATCCGGTGTGCCGATATAATTGCTGCATAGAATATAAGACGCATATTGAATCACAGGTCCGTAAAGGCTGACCGACCATGTACATGTGCTGGTTACGCCCAGAAGATAATCGCCTTTAGGCAATGGCTCGTCAATTTTCACATCAAGTGCGCCTGATCCGGTGCCAAGATTGACCTGAACTTTCTGAGTATCTTTGTTAATCAGATCAAAGCGATATGCACAGGTTCCGGTATGCTTGATTTCAAAAGTTACAGTGCCGCCATCGCAGCGAAACGGCGTTGTCAAATCAGCGGCTTTGGAATAGGTGAATGCAGGAGTCGTAACTGTTGTGGTGATAACTTCGTCATCCTTGCCGCCAGAATCTCCGCATCCCGCCACACCGATCCATAACGCAGCGCATATCATTGTCAGACTTATGATTGTTTTCATTTTATCTCTCCGTTTACAAAGGAATTTTGATTTTTCTTGACATTATCCTATTTCCATATTATTTTCAACATTTTAGTTTGAAAAATATCGGAGTGCTTTTATGTTTGATAATCTCAGCGAAAGATTGAACCTTGTCTTCAAGAAACTCAGAGGACACGGCAAACTCACTGAAAAAAATATTGAAGAAGGCTTGCGCGAAGTCCGGCTTGCGCTGTTGGAAGCGGATGTTCATTACCGGGTGGTTAAAGACCTGATTGCAGGCGTCAAAGAGCGGGCGTTGGGGCAGGAAGTCATGGCAAGCCTGACGCCGGGGCAGCAGGTCGTCAAGATCGTCAATGAAAAGCTGACGGAAATGATGGGGTCGCGCAACGAAGACCTCAGTCTTTCCGGTACGCATCCGGTATCGCTGATGCTGGTGGGGCTGCAAGGTTCCGGTAAAACCACTACGGCAGGCAAGCTTTCGGTATATTTACGGAAAAAAGGGAAAAAGCCCTATCTGGTGCCTGCGGATGTCTATCGTCCGGCGGCTATTGATCAGTTGAAAAAATTAGGCGATCAGTTAGGCGTTCCGGTATTTGCATCAAAAACCACGATGGATCCGGTAGATATTTGCAAAGAAGCCCGGATTGACGCCCAACGGCAAGCCTGTGATACGCTGATTATAGATACTGCGGGCAGACTTCATATTGATGAAGAACTGATGGCGGAGCTTCGCCGGATTCGGGATGTCATGCGTCCGTCAGATATTCTGCTGGTGGCAGATGCCATGACCGGTCAGGATGCGGTCAATATTGCCAAGTCGTTTAATGATGTGTTGAATATCGGCGGAATTATTTTAAGCAAAACAGACGGCGATGCGCGCGGGGGCGCGGCACTTTCAATCAAAGCAATTACAGGCAAACCCATCAAATTTATCGGTGTGGGCGAAAAACTGAGCCAATTGGAGCCGTTCCATCCGGAGCGCATGGCATCTCAGATTCTGGGTATGGGCGATGTTTTAACCCTGATTGAAAAAGCCCAGTCTGTGGTAGATGAAAAGCAGGCGGTTGAGCTTGAAAAGAAACTTAGGCAGAATCAGTTCACGCTGGATGATTTTCGGAGTCAGATGCGCCAAATTCGGAAAATGGGATCGCTGACCGATCTGATCGGCATGATTCCGGGCATGAGTCAGATGAAGCAGATGAAAGAGTTCAAGGTGGATGAAGGCGAGTTGGTGCGAATTGAGGCAATTATCAATTCCATGACGCCCAAGGAAAGGCACAATCATGCGATCATCAACGGAAGCCGGAGAAAGCGGATTTCAACCGGCAGCGGCACCAGTGTGCAGGATGTGAACCGCTTGCTGAAAAATTATACGCAGGTGATGAAAATGATCAAGCAATTCAACAAAGGCGGAATGCGCGGCATGGGCAAGGGCATGTTTCCGTTTTAGCTGTTTTAATTTCTTGACTCAGAAGCCGTATTACACTATATTCTGAATTATTGTCAGAAAGTTTTTACTATCTCTCATATCCGGTCAGAGGAATTTATTATGGGTAGAAACATGACTCTTATTTACTGGAAATCCGGAAAGTTCTGGTTGGGTAAGTTTCTTGAGTATCCTGAAATTATGACTCAGGGGAAAACATTGGAAGAGTTGGAAGAAAATATGATAGACGCTTTTCAACTGATGGTATTGGATGAAGTTCCTGATGAATATATGCTCAAAGAATTAGCGATAGCGATGTGAAACGGAAGGAACTTATCAGACAATTATTAAGTGCCGGATGTATTTTTTTCAGACGCGGATCAAGACATGATATTTATGTGAATCTGTCAAATGGAAAAAAACAACCTGTGCCGAGACATGCAGAAATTGAGGATGCTCTTGCCAAACATATAAAAAAGTATCTGGCGATAAAGTGAAATAAATCAATATGTTGATTTAATATGTTATTCCCCTGAAAAGGAATAAATATCAATCTTTTAACAAAGAACGGAGGTATCTCGGAATGAAAAAAGTATTGGTTTTTGTATTGGCAATATCTTTGCTGGCAATGGGTTCTGCGTATGCGGGAACCCGCGCAAACTGCGGCTGCGGACTTGGCTCTATGGTATTTGACGGACAAGACGGGCTGATGTCTCAGACCGCTGCGGCAACCACCAACGGCACATTCGGAAATCAGACTTTCGGTATCAGTACCGGAACTTTGGGCTGCGACCGCCCTGCCAATTTTGTTCAAAATGAAAAAGTCAACATGTTTGTTGCTGAAAACATGGACAATCTGGCAGTGGATATTGCCGCAGGAAAAGGCGAATCGCTGAATACGCTGGCTGATCTGATTCAGATGCCGACTGAAAAACGCCCTGCATTTTTTACCGCGCTTCAGAGCAATTTTGACAAGGTGTATCCCGGCACACAGGTAACTCACAAAGATGTTATTGAAAACATTGCAAAGATTGTTGCCCAGATTTAATACGATGCATAAGAAATCAAGATACGGAATGCTGTTGTGTTCCGTATCTGTTTTTTTAATGCTGGCGATATGCGCCCACGCTGAAGAGTCGGGCTATATCCAATCGCTGATTGAGCAGGCGCAGCAGCAAAAGCTCTCTGACGACCGCTATTGGCATATTCTGCTGCATTACAAAAAGGCACTTTTCGGCGTCAAAAGTCTCGTGGATGATCCGGCTTTTTTTCTTGCCAAAAACGGAAAAACTGATCCGCAGGCAGAATTGGAAGCCACGATTGCCGCCTTTTTTCAAGCCCCGAAAAGCGATAACAAAGATCATCCGGTATGTAAATTTATCGGCAGATTCAAATGGCTTAAAGAAAAACTTGCGATTGATCCGGCACGGCTTGCGGTCTGTGAGTGCGAAATCTTTGACAGCATCATGGCGGATATTAAGCCCATAGCCGCAACCCTGATTTTTCCGACCTATTATATGAACAGCCCTGCGTCCATGTTCGGGCATACGCTGATCAATATCGAAACCGAATCGCGCTCCACATTACTGAATCCTGCCATCAATTATTCGGCTATTACCACTGAAACCAATGGCTTATTGTTTGCTGTCAAAGGCTTGTTCGGATATTACAAAGGCTATTACTCCATTGAGCCGTATTATCAGAAAATTCAGGAATACAGCGACATCAATCAGCGCGATATATGGGAATATCCGTTAAGCCTTGAAAAAGATGAGGTAATGAAGCTGATGATGCACCTGTGGGAACTCAAGGATGTTTATGCAGATTATTATTTTTTTGATGAAAACTGCTCGTATAACCTGCTGTTTCTGCTTGAATCTGCGCGTCCGTCTCTGCGCCTGACAGAAAAATTTCCGCTATGGGCATTGCCGATTGACACGATTCGGGCAGTGAAAAAAGAAAATCTGATTGAAAATGTGCTTTACAGACCATCCAAAGCTGCTAAAATACAACATAAAATTTCATTGTTATCAAAAGCGCATCAGAAAACCGCGCTGGATATTATTCACGGCAGGATTGAGCCGCAGACCGTTTCCGAATCCGCGCTTGAAAAAGAGGAAAAGATACGGATTATTGATTTGGCAGTTGATTATCTTCAATATCGCTATGCCAAAAAAAGTATAGAAAAAACAGATTATCAGCAGATTCTTCTGAAAACCCTGACAATCCGAAGCAAGCTGGGGCAGAGCGAAGAAAATTATGAGGTTCCGCTGCCGCCCAGACCGGATGACAGCCATGAAACTGCCCGATTCAGCATCGGCGGAGGGGTTAAAGATGGAAAATCCTTCGGAGAAATTTACATCCGACCGGTATTCTGCGATATGACAGATTCGGATTACAGCCCGACTCACGGCACTCAGATTCAGTTTGCCAATACGCGTCTGAGATATTATTCAGAAGAGCAAAAAGTCGTTCTTGAAAATCTTGACCTGATTGATATTATGTCCGTATCTCCGAGAGATGATTTTTTCAAGCCCTATTCGTGGAAGGTAAATACCGGTTTTTTCAGAAAAACCATGACTGAAGATGAAGAAACATCTCTGTATCGGCTCAATACCGGCGGGGGCATGGCGGTTTTTTCCGATTTTTTGGGGTTGAGTTATGCGTTTATTGAGACAGAACTGAATCTCGGAGGCAAACTGGAAAACAGTTACGCACTGGGCGCAGGGTTTTCAGCCGGAATTTTAAAGCGTATCCGGGATAAGCAGAGCCTGCATCTTTGGGCAAAGCAGTTATATTTTCTGATAGGCGATGACCATCAGGTTACAGAAGCGTCATTTTCCTATTATTTCAAATTGTCGCGCAGCATGTCGCTCGGCGCGGACATTGTATGGAGAAAAGCCTTTGAATATCATCAAACCGACGCCGCAATCCGCTGGCATTTCTTTTTCTGATAAGGAGAGGAATATGGAAAAAATAAGTATTTCTGAAAATTTTCGCACCTTTGATAAATATTGGCAATCCAAAGTTGTGAGCAGACTCAACAATCAAAGCGTCAAATTAGTCAAACTCAGAGGCGAATTTGACTGGCATCATCATCAGAGCGAAGATGAACTGTATCTGGTTTTAAAAGGCAAACTGACGCTTCGATTCAGGAACAAAACCATAGAGTTGAATGAGGGCGAATTTTCTGTTATTTCCAAAGGGACAGAGCATCAGATTATTGCCTCAGACGAGGTTCAGTTGATGGCAATCGAGCCACAGTCCACGCTCAATTCAACTGCCGAAGAGGTAAAAGCTGACCCGGTATCAACAACTGCTGCAAAAGGAGGCAAATAGCTTTGAGCGGATGGATAGGCGTTGATTTGGACGGTACGTTGGCTTATGATGACGGATGGCACGGACCTCTTCATATCGGAGATCCGATTCCGGCAATGATGGCACGCGTTAAACAATGGCTGAAACAAGGTATTCGGGTTAAAATTTTTACAGCGCGGGCCTCGCTTGAGGAGCATATTCCGCCGGTCAGAGAATGGCTTTATATTCACGGGCTGCCGAATTTGGAAATCACCAATGTCAAAGACTATGAGATGATCTGCCTTTATGATGATCGCTGTGTGCAGGTGATTCCGAATACCGGCGAGTTGGTGGCTCAGGATTTGAACCCGGAAATTCAGAAGTAAAAGCCCCGCGTCCTTCCCAAGTTATCTGTTTTTTAAATCATAAAGGTCTTATGCTGCTTGAATTTATCAGAAAAAAGCTGAAAAAAGAAAAAGCTGAAAATCATCTCCGCTTTGAAAAAGCATGGCAGGATTTTCATCAGATCACCTCTCTCATTATTGAAAAATATAAGCCGACTCGCATCTATCAATGGGGTTCGCTGCTCAATGAACGCCATTTTTCAGCTATTTCCGATATTGATATTGCCGTTGAAGGAATTACCGATCCCCAGACATATTTCAACATGATCGGAGAGGCAGATGAACTGACTGATTTTCCTTTAGATATTGTGCAAATTGAAAAGATTGAACCGATTCATGCAGACAGCATCAGAACAAAAGGAAAAGTTATTTATGAAAGAGCTTGAACAAATTGCCGAGCTTATCGGAGAGATTCATAAAACCCGGCTGATGCTTAAAAAAATTGATTTTTTCTATCGGGAGTTCAAAGAAAGCGATTTCAAAGTTCTTGGAAAAAAGAGAACTACGGGCATTATTCTTGCTGAAATTCTGACAGATTTTTATACCTGTGTTGAAACATTATTTCTGAGAATATCTCAGTTTTTTGAAAACAGCCTGAAGCCGGATAAATGGCATTCGGAATTGCTCCGTAAAATGACCATTGACATTGAAGGCGTCAGAAAAGCCGCTATTTCCGATCAGACATATCCGATACTGGTCGAGCTTATGAAATTCAGGCATTTCAAACGATATTATTTCGAGTTTGATTATGACTGGGATAAGCTTGAATTTTTAGAGAAAAAATATAATGATGTGCGGTATCTGCTGAATAAGGATTTGGATGCGTTTGAGTCCTTTTTAAAGGAACATAATCTTCCTGTATACATCGCCTGAATCAGATATTCTTTTTCCTTGCCCTTGAAATTTCAAAGTGTTATAATTTTACCATAAAGATTAATCCGGTGAATATTTCCGGAACTAAATTCTTGGGCTGTTAATGCCGTGTAACTATGAAAAAGGAGAAACTGCCATGACGGATATCGTTGAATATGTGAGAATCAAAGACCCGAATGAAAGAGAATTTCACCAAGCAGTTCGGGAGTTTATGGAATCTGTATCGCCGGTGCTGGAGCAGAATCCGGAATATCGGAAAGCAAAAATTGCGGAGCGGCTGATCGAGCCGGAGCGGGTGATTATGTTCCGTGTTCCCTGGATAGATGACAAAGGAGAAATTCAGGTCAATCGCGGCTTTCGGATTGAGATGAACAGCGCAATTGGTCCGTACAAAGGCGGGCTGCGATTTCATCCGTCTGTAAACTTAGGCATTCTCAAATTTTTAGCTTTTGAGCAGGTTTTCAAAAACGCATTGACCACGCTGCCGATGGGCGGAGGCAAAGGCGGCTCTGATTTTGATCCCAAAGGCAAATCCGATAATGAGGTGATGCGCTTCTGTCAAGCATTTATGGCGGAATTGTTCCGTCATATCGGCGCGGATACGGATATTCCCGCAGGCGACATCGGCGTAGGCGCAAGGGAAATCGGCTATCTGTTCGGCATGTATAAAAAACTTCGCAATGAATTTACCGGCGTACTGACCGGCAAAAGTTTAAGCTGGGGCGGAAGTCTGATGCGCCCTGAAGCTACGGGATACGGCTCTGTGTATTTTGCGGCGGAAATGCTCGGATCGCAAAATCAGACATTGGAAGGCAAGGTTTGTCTGGTGTCCGGCTCCGGCAATGTGGCGCAGTTCACCGCAGAAAAGCTGATTGATCTGGGCGCGAAAGTGGTTACGCTGTCTGATTCTTCGGGCTATATTTTTGATGAAGCCGGCATTGACCGGGAAAAGCTTTCGTTTATCAAACGTCTGAAAAATGTCAGACGCGGCAGAATCAGCGAGTATAAAGAAAAATATCCTGAATCAGTCTATACGCCGATAAATCCCGGCTCGGAGTTCAATCCCCTTTGGAATCATAAGGCTGATTGCGCGTTTCCCAGCGCAACGCAAAATGAAATCAATGAAAAAGATGCTCAGAATCTGGTCAGTAACGGCGTCAAAGTGGTCTGTGAAGGCGCGAACATGCCGACAACGTTGGAAGGCGTTCATATCTTTTTAAATAACAACATTCTGTACGCTCCGGGCAAGGCAGCCAATGCGGGCGGCGTTTCTGTATCAGGCTTGGAAATGACCCAGAACAGCATGAGATTGTCATGGACGCATGAAGAAGTAGATAACCGCCTCAGAATAATTATGAAAAGCATTCACAAGACCTGTCTGGATGCGGCAGAGCAGTACGGAACACCGGGCAATTATGTGAATGGCGCAAATATTGCGGGCTTTCTGAAAGTGGTCAATGCCATGCTGGATCAGGGGGTGGTGTGAG
>DYRC01000166.1 GCA_020718925.1 Desulfonema limicola | reverse complement strand
AAAAACTTCATATCTTTCCATAAACTACCTCCCTTGTAATGAATCGCCTCATCAATTCATTTTTTTTTGTAGAATCCCAATTTCAAGCCGCCGCAAACTGAGTCAGCGGACGCATACCCGGATGATGAAAAGCCGGCACAATATCCTGATGCGGCACTCCCATATCAAGCAATTCCATTTTTTCCGATCTGATAACGCTTTCCATTGCTTTATGACGATGACTCTTCAGAATGATTTTTCAGAGTCCTGACTGATGATGCCCGTTCTATCTGAGCAATTTCCAAAAGTACATCAAAAAGTGTCGGTTCCGAACTCGCCTTAATCTCATTACGATCATGCTTATGATAAGGAAAAGTCGTAATATTCCGATGATGCGGGGCGTTATCATATCGGAAAATCAATGTATCGTGATCGTCCATATAGTGATAGCGATATTTGACTTTGGATTTGATATCAATATCTTTGACCTCGACAAAATCCAATCTGTATCCGTTTTCAAAAATGATTGATCCGCCGATATAGCCTTGTCTGGTATTGTAATTTTTTTTTCTGATAGTCAGAGAACGGATATTCGGAAATTCATGAATAATTTTTTCAAGCTGTGCAAAATATCCTTCGAGCATGTCAATTCCCGCAGCAGCCGCTCATTTTCAGAAAACATTTCATACAATCCTGCCCAAATTATAAACTCTTCGTTATCATCTGACAAGCCCTGCTCAAATTGCTGATAAAATTCTTTCGTTGGCATCTTATATGTCTCTTCAAATTGTTTCAAGTCAAGCCTGAGATTCAGAATGCCTTTTTGCAATTCGGCAATCTGAAAAGCAATAATATTCCGGGCAAATATTTCCTGATCCCTTACATAAGTAAGGATTTTTTTAAGCTGCTGCTCAGTTTCGGGCTGAATATGTAACTGCAAATTCAACATAACAATTTATCCTTCCTACCTCAGTTTCAGATAACGGTTTTCATTGCTTTATTACGATGATTCTTCAGATATTCCTTTTTCATCTTCACAGAAACAGGGGAAGATTCAAAAATAATCCCTTCTTCAATATAAATGCCTGCAAAATATAAGGATTTGATATATCTGACAGAATTTTTCACTTTGAATATCCGATTGATTTCTTTCACAAAAGGATCATCGGTTTTCAAAACAGTAAAGCGCATAATCTCCTTTTTGACTTTCTTATCAATATTGCTGTCCACAATAGTGATGAAATCTTTCAAAGCATCTGTCAGATATAAATCATCATAATCAGATATGCTGATAATGAAATTCCATAGTTTGATGTCAATATCAAATGCTTTAATCATTGCCAATGCAATAAGATCATGTTTCTGTCTGATGATTTTTATGACCTTACGAAATTCTTTCACCAATATTTCATAATCCATTTCAATACTCCTTTCGCATTATCACGAACCGCATTCAGCAATCTCTCTGATTCGCCTCTTGAAACAGAACCCATTGGGCTGTATCTTGTTTCAGGACTCCATGATATAATAGCAGACCAGTTAGCTTGTATGTTAATATCGGCAGAGCGTAATTTGTTTCGGAGTCCTGCCAGCAGTAAAAGTTGTCCGAGATCATGCACTGCATATACCTGTTTCATTTTACCTGAATCAGGATAATCGTTGATTTCAAGCAGCTTACAAATCCTTGCTTTTAAGGCAAACTCCACCGCATATCCGCACAAGTATGCCGTACCATCATATAATCCGGCATCAAAAAGCGATTCGGCTTCTTTAAGCCTGAGCTTTGCAAGTTCTTTTAATTCTTTTCTGTTTGGCAGAACAATACTCCTATCTCAGCTTCAGCGTATTGAAAGAAAAAAGCGGCATTTCTGACAGCTTTATGGATTGTGTCTTTTGCCATATCACAGATCATTTGCTTTATATTACAAGACCTTGATGCCATGCAAACGGCGTTCTGAAATTTTTTTTTTGTCGAATACCATGTATGTTTATTCATCCTTTAATCCCTGTTATACCTGAAAATGTTGAAAATGCCAAAACGAAAATCAGATATTTTTGAAAAAGATATGGCTGAAAAAGCTGAAAACACAATTGCCATTCTGCTGACTGCTTACTTCTTGCCTAATCCGAATATAGTATGATAAAATAAAAAAAACAGAAGAGGTGAACCAGATATGGCGTTCATGTCATACCCGCAATTGATGAAAAAAGGCGAAAAAAAGCCGAAAAAGCCGCCATCGCGCTTTGTACAGATGATGACCAAAATGTTTTTATGGGGCATGGGGCTGCTTATCCTGATGATCGTTACTGTCGCCGGATCAGCCACCTGGGTGATTCTGCATTTCGGTCAGGGACTTCCTTCGATAGAAAATCTGAAAAACTACCGTCCGCCGGTGGTTACGACCGTATATTCGGATGATAATCGCAAAATTGCCGAGTTTTCCGAAGAGAGACGGATCGTCATTCCCTTGTCTCAGATGCCCAAAACCCTGATAGAAGCGTTCATTGCCGCAGAAGACTCCCGTTTTTTCATTCATAAAGGCATTGACCTGATCGGTATCGGAAGAGCGTTTCTGAAAAATATCGAAGCCGGCGCGATGGTTCAGGGCGGAAGCACGATTACCCAGCAGGTGATCAAATCTTTTCTGCTGACACCTGAAAGAAGCTATCGCCGCAAAATCAGGGAAGCGATTTTAGCTTATCGGGTGGATAATTTTTTAACCAAAGATGAAATCCTGTTTCTGTATCTGAATCAGATTTATCTGGGGCATGGGGCTTACGGCGTTGAAGCCGCAGCTCAGACCTTTTTCGGAAAGTCTGCCAAAAATATGAATCTTGCCGAATGCGCCATGCTTGCCGGACTTCCCAAAGCGCCCAGCAGCTATTCTCCGATTGAGCATCCTGAAAAAGCCGCAGAGCGACAATCCTATGTGCTGCGGAGAATGACAGAAGAAGGCTACATCACGGATGCAGAAGCTCAGAAAGCTCTGAAAATTAACTTGGATGTCGGCATCAGAGAAGAAGCACCGAGCATTGAAAACGCGCCGTTTTATACCGAACATATCCGGCGGTATGTTGAAAAAAAATACGGACGCGAGATGCTATACAAAGGCGGGCTTAAAATTTATTCGGCAGTCAATATCAACATGCAGAAGATTGCCATTTCCGAACTTCAGAAAGGCTTGCGAACATTAGATAAACGTCAGGGCTATCGGGGACCGATTAAACAGTTCACGCCCAAACAATCCGAAGAGTTTTCAAAAGAAATTCAGGAAAGAATTGCAGAACTGCCGCTTAAAAAAGGCAAAATCACACAGGCTGTTGTTACAAGTGTGAATCATCGCAATAACATCGCGCTGGTTCAGATCGGAGAAGTGCAGGGCATTCTTGATCTCAGAGATGTCCGCTGGGCAAAAAAGCCGAATCCCAACTCTCCCAATGCCCGCCGCTCCGGGGAAGTGCTGCGTACAGGCGATCTGATTTTAGTCATGCTCAAAGAAAAAATCGAAGGGAAAAATACATGGCGGGTCGCGCTGGAGCAGACTCCCGAAGTTCAGGGCGGAATGCTTTGTGTGGAAACCCATACCGGCATGGTGAAAGCAATGGTCGGTGGGCGGGATTATCACAAAACTCAGTTCAACCGCGCCACTCAATCCAGACGCCAGCCCGGTTCTTCATTCAAGCCGATCATTTATGCGGCGGCATTGGATAAAGGATATACGCCCGCCACCGAACTGCTGGACAATGCAATGGTATATAAAGGCGCGAACAGCGGCAAAGACTGGAAGCCTAAAAATTATGACCGGAAATTTTACGGTCCCATCCTTCTGCGTCAGGCATTGGCAAAATCGCGCAACCTGCCGACCATTCGGATTCTGGAAGACATCGGTATAGATTATGCGATTAAATATGCCAACCGATTGGGAATTTTATCTCCTCTGGGTAAAGATTTATCGCTGGCTCTCGGTTCTTCAGGCGTGTCTTTGCTGGAATTGGTCGTAGCATATTCCGTGTTTGTCAATCAGGGGGAGTTGGTAGAACCGGTATTTATCACCAAAATCATTGACCGGGATGGAAATATTTTGGAAGAGCATAAACCCGTACATCAGCAGGCAATTGAACAAAGCACCGCGTATCTGGTAACAAGTATTTTGGAAAGCGTTGTCAAAGAAGGCACTGCCCGCAGAATTTTGGCATTGAAACGCCCGGCTGCCGGAAAAACCGGCACCACCAACAACTTAAATGATGCGTGGTTTGTGGGATTTACGCCGGATTATGTTACCGGAACATGGGTGGGCTTTGATAAGGAGCAGCCGCTAGGAAGAGATGAAACCGGGGGCAAAGCCGCTGCGCCGATATGGCTTTCTTTTATGAAGCGGATATTGGCTGATCTGCCGGAAAGACCGTTTGAAATTCCCGAAGGCGTGGTTTTCTCCAAGATTGATGCGGAAACCGGTCTTCTGCCCACGTTTGAAACGCAAAGAACCCTTTTTGAATGCTTCAAAGAAGGCTCGGCTCCGGCGCGGAATGTCAACCGGACGATTCCTACCATGACGGAAACCGCTGAAGATTTTTTCAAATCAAATATGTAGTTTCCGAACTCGCCCCTCCGATTTTCCTGCAACGAAGAGGCGAGTTTTCAGAACTATTTAATCGGCTTAGTCGGAAATCCGGGCAGAACGGTCATAACTTTTAAACTTTCATCCTTCTTTACTTCAGCCGGGTCCGCCGGCGGCTGGATGTTTTTTTCAGTTTCTCCCGGTCTGTCGGAAATCGTATCCGATTTCATTCTCGTAGAGATATCCGGCATAGCTGCTTCAAGCTTATGCGCTTCGACAGAGGTTTCAGGAGATACCAAAGCCGCTTTAGGCACGAGATAAATATCCACAGATGTGCTATCTTTTTTCAGGCTTTGCTGCTTTTCATCCGGCGCAATAGCAAATTCTTTTTTCATCAGATCGCTTTCATAGGGCAGGATTTCGGCAGCCCGGGTGGGCAGAGCATTTTCCTGAACAATCGCCTGTTCAAATGCACTGAGCGTAACCGGCTCAACTTTGCATTTTTTCAACGGATCGGTTTTTTCGCAGGGAAGGCTCAGACTGACCACTTCGATGCGGGTATGTTCAAATGCGGTAACTTTGGTATAAGTATCCGCAGCTTCCACAACAAAATCAGATCCTCTTACGCCCACGACCGCGGTGTTGGTTTTGACCTTAAATTCAGAGTTTTTGAAATCTGCCAATTCTTTGACCCAGAACCGGGCTTTGCCGATGATCATGCTGACAAACGCGGATCGGCTTTCTTTATCCAGATCATATACACTTTCGTTAAGGACAAGTTTTGTGCCGGTGGTCATGGTCAGAACGCTTCCGTCATTGAGCTTGAAACTGATGCGCCCGTCATCGCGGGTGATGATGGTATCGCTCTTGAACAGAGGAAGGTCTTTTTTAGCCGCGTAGCCGTGTATTTCGCCGAAATGAACAATCAGGACTGATCCCTGAACCAACTGTATCGTCCCCACAGGCGTTCCTACGCCGTGTTCATATCCTTCTTTTACAATCAGCCCTTGGGGAACCAGAGATTCCGAATAGGCAAGACTTGCGACACACAAAAAAAATGCCGTCATGCACACCGCAGATATGCGTTTTGCTCCTGTCATGGCATCCTCCTAATAACTTGCTGTCAGAGACAGCGTTATCATGTTTTTTTCATATTCATACACAGAAATATCGGAACGGTTTTTGGTAAAACTGACTTCTGCCATAATAGCCAGCCAGTCTTCATACAATTTGCGGGATAATGACACAGAACCGACATATTTGTCATCAGCCCGATCCTTCAGAAAAATGCTGTCCGCATGAGCGTAATCTTTAGCAAAATAATTTCCGCTGACCACCGCTGTCAGTTCAAACGGAAGATTGACAGATATTCCGAGATGCGTTCTGATTTGGCTGTAAGACTGTTCCCAAGACGCACAATTGTCTTCATAGCCGATTCCGCCGAACAGATAGGCTTTTCCATCCCACATTTTATAATAGAGGTCCGCAGAAATTTCGTTGGCATGACCGGTTCGGGTTTCATCTCCGAGATAGCCGTTATCCGCATAAGTATAAGCAAAGCGGGCAGTCAGTTGAGCATTGATAAGCCATGTAACTTCAGGCGTAAAGCGGTGCTGTCTGAGATATGAGTCCCCGTCTAACCAGTAATACGCAGGCTGATAGCTGAATCCGAGCGTAATGGGCGATAGATGCCACATTGCATAAAGATTGAAAATGCTGCCGGTCAGATCATACTCATTCAGACTGTCATACCAGCTCTGATAATGGCTGTATCCTGCGCCGAAGGTGTAATTTGAGCCTTTGAGCAGATCGTATTTACCTGAAAAATACAATACCGTATTCCAGTCTTTTTTATCAGAAAACCGGTCAGAATCCAGAGTATCAAGCGTTACGTTGCTGTCATAGCGCCGTCCCAGCTTGAGATACAGACTGTATGGCGTTAAGGCTTTCTGCTTGGCTTTAATCGCTTCGATCCATTTATCCGCGTTTTCTTTCAGTTTTTCGGCATTCGGATCCAGCTTCACCTTTTCAAACATCTGAATCGCAGTATCGAAGTCCTCTGCTTTCTGATAGCACAATCCGGCATAATAATAGCCGTTTCCGCCGATGGTCGGACTTTTCTGGGCTGCGGTAACAAAGTAGCCTGCCGCATCTTTGTAGTTTTGCGCCTTCATCAGATTTAACCCGGCGTAATAATGTGCTAAAACATTATTCGCATCTTCGCGCACAGCCCGGACAAAAAAGTCGGCAGCTTTGGCATAGTTTTCCGTTTTGTAGAAGAGCATTCCCATATCGTATTGCAGCCCCGGAATGTCGGGATTCAGACTCAAGGCTTTGCCCAAATGCTCCTCTGCTTTGTCGTATCGCTCAAGTTTCAGATAGGTTCTGCCCATATAATGGCGATAAAACGGGTTATCCGGGTTGAATCCGATGGCAGTGGCAAAATGAGTCTCTGCCGCGTCATATTTGCCGTCCTCATAAGCAAACACGCCGAAATCGTAATATGCGCGCCCGGGGTCGTCTTCTGCATAAACCGGCAAGGCAATCATCAGCAAGAAGAGTGCCGTCCATACAAAACACAATATTTTCCGCATGACATGACTCCTGATGGTTAAACGTTATAATTAGAAAATTATGTTTTTTGGGTGAGATCGTAAGATTTATATCATAAAAAAATAAAAAAACAAGAGGGCGGGGATGTATTTTCGATATAACCATGAAGATCACCGGCGCACCGTTTTTTTCAGCGCATCCGGTGGAATGCAAAATCAGATTGCAGATCGCTCAACAGCGCAGCTTGCAGACACCTTTCGGAATTGATCAATCCGGCAAGATAGTCATCCTTAACGACATCCCAAACATTAGTAAATTGCTGATACATTGAAGTATTTCCTTTCATCATTATTATTTTTCCCTCATACTCGATTATCAAGTTTTTCGGGTCATGTCAGCCAAAGGGACTCAGGATTCCGTTCCTACCCGATTCTTCGACGTCCCGAAGGCTGTCCTGTCAGATATTGAAAACACGGAATAACTGATCATAACAGAATCTGTCGAAAGCATCAATGATGCAATCAGAGAATATGACGGAAATTTCAGGCTTTCATTCTGTATCATGGCAATCATCATGACCGGCACCGTCTGCCGGGCAACCTCCGAACAGGCAGGACCGGGAAGATACGCTTCGGCTGCCCAGTCACGGATGCTCCTGCCGGACAGAAAACTGCCCTGATTCTTCCGAGACGGTTCCGGGTCTGTCATCCTGCTATCCGGATCCGATGCGTCCCGGCTGACAGTCTTTATTGCCGCCCCGCTTTTTTCGGAAAAGCGGCTGGGATTTCCGGGAAAGTACAGGTAATCAGCCGGATCAGGTACAATCAGAACATCCGGTACAGGAACGGAAAAAAATGTGCGAAAGATTTTTTTTCAAGTTAGGAGTTACGCAGTTGAATTTTAACCCCGAAGGGGTGTGATGATCATTGATTTCAGAATCTTATCTTCACAGCACTGGTATCGCATTCCGGTGGAGCGCGCTCAGAAATGGTTAAAGAGGGCATGGCCGCCTCAATGGATTGCATTTTACCAGACGCAGGTTTTCGGCACCGAAGAGTTCAGTATCAGATACTATGCTGAAATTGCAGATATTTGTCAGGTATATCGCCATGAATTATTTCCCCATGAACCTCAGAATAAAAAATCAGATAGCCGTTATTACAAGATTATGATATGTCTCTTGCAGCAATTGCCTAAGCCTATTTTAAGCCGGAGAAGACGGCGGATCATTTTTATTCCGACAACGTGGCAGAAATTTGTCAATGCGGCAGAAATCAATGATCTGTATGATGACAGTCCTTTGGAAGACCGATTGTGGGCAGAATTGAAACGACTTGAAATTTCTGTACAAAGACAGGAGTTTATCCGAATCAATAAGACGGATTACGCGCTGGATTTTGCAGTTTATTGCAAGTCAGGCAATTTGGATATTGAAACAGACGGCGATATGTGGCATTCTACAATCTTGGCGGAATAGCGGAAGATCATTTCAGTTATGGAAGAAAAATCAATCTGAAATTTCCGCAGATATATCAGGCAGGCTTGTTTGATAAGTACCCGATCATATATTTTCCGGCAATATGGTAGGGGTAAGCCCCTGTGCTTACCCTCG
>DYRC01000165.1 GCA_020718925.1 Desulfonema limicola | reverse complement strand
CTTACTCATGGCTTTTCTCCCTTCAATTTTGATTTTTTAAAAAAACAATTATGCAATTTATATCATAAAAACATTATGTTTGCAATACTATTTCAGCATATCGGAAGCCGGGAGATTTCCCCCGGCTCTCTCTGCTCAGAAAATTATTTCTGAACAAAACTATCCATATCCATTTGCCAATAAACACCGGAAGGATCAGCTTTGTTCTGAAACAGATTCAGGGTAAAGCTGAATGTGTCTGTTTTGAATCCGGCGCAGGGTATTTTCAATGCCAGATCGTTGCCGACAGACAGGCAGGTTCCGCCGCTTGAAGCTCCGAATGAGGCTATATCCCCCTTCCACAATATCCCCGACGTATAATCCAGATTGAATTTGTATTTAGCCCCGTTATACTCCGCGCAGGTGATTGCGATTCCCAAGTTGTCATTGACAGCAACGCATTGCTCTTTGCGGGTCAGGCTCTGATCCGTCCACTCTCCGGCTGTGATGGTGCAATTGTCATTTATGATGTTATTCTGAATCAGACCGTTAAGCGTATTCGCATCTGATGACAAAATCAGAACCATATCCACAGACGCTTCCCATTGAGACGGGCAGAGGGTTTTATATTTAATCGGAAAATGAGTGGTCATCTTGCCGATAAGCGTCAGCCCATAGAGCGTTCCGTAAAAATACTGATCTCCTGCCTTGAAACCGTAATCCTGAGCAGTTCCGGCAGACGGGTTGCTCCAAACCGCGCTGATCTGCTGCCCATTTTGTGAAATTGTTACTTCTCCGCTCCCGTCAGACCGCGCCCATACACCCGTCAGATTAGCTGCTGTCGCAATACTTCCTGACAACAGAAGAAAAACAAAACACCAAATCGAAAATCTCATTCCAACTCTCCTTTACTTGTTTTTAAGTTTTCTCCCCAAAACAGAGATTGCCAACATCGCCAATCCCATCATCACCATTTTTGCCGGTTCGGGCGTCTGATTCACCTGAACCGCCATATCACTGAAAATTGCCATAGCAGTACTTGTAAATAATACCATACCTAACATCGTCATTGCCAATATATTTGATAAAACCTTCATTGCCGTTCTCCTTTGTTTGAAAATTTTTTGCCTTTACAGATATAATAACGCTATTATCCAAGTCTGTGACAAAACGCATAAGAAAAATATCTTTTTTTCATAATAATTATTCAGAGCGTTTGAATTTTTATATGATGCGGCTTTTCAGATTCTTACAGATTTTTTTTAAAAGGAGCATAACATGCCTAAAAAACATCAGAAATTTTTCTTTGCAGGAGTATGTCTGTTTGTGGTATTAAACGGATGTGCGTATCAATCCCCGTCATGTCTGAAAGAAGGCAAATCCTATTGCAATACCGGCGGGGTTTTCACACACCAGTGGTATGATTATTACGAACGTGCGCTTTCCTGCATCGAAGGCGGATGTTATCAGGATGCGTTAAGCGATTTGGATAACGCCATCAGCGCAAGGTCTGATGATAAACGCATGGCAAAAACTTACGGAATGCACATAAGCGACTATTTTCCGCATCGGGAAAAAGGGCTGATTTATTATCTGAGCGGCAACGATGAGCTTGCCAAAACAGAGCTTGAGCTTTCCCTGCGCTATGAAAAATCTGCAAAAGCCCTGTTTTATCTTGATAAAGTCAGAAAGCGCTTGTTGGAAAAAGAAGCGGCGGCGGTGTCCACCCCGTCAATTTTGCTGACAGAACCCGGAGAAATATGGACACGGGAAATACGGGTCACTATTTCAGGAAATGCCGAAGATGCTCAGTATGTATCTGAAATCACTGTAGGAAATCAGCAGGTATTTCTTGAAGGTTCAAGCCCAAGCGTTGCGTTTGAAGAAGCCCTTAGCTTGGATGAAGGAGAGCATGAAATTGCCATCACTGCCAGAAATCTTTTAAATGGCGAATCTGCCAAAGCAGTTAAAATTCATATAGACAGAACCGGTCCCGTAATTGCGCTGGACAGCGTTGAAGCAGACAGATTGCAGGGCTGGCTTTATGATGAATCCGGTCAAGTTTTTCTGAACATCAACGGCAAAACCATAGACATTCCCAAAGGAAAAGAAGCCGCGTTTTCCATTGCCCTTGCGCCGGATACAGCGCAGATCACGCTGATTGCTGCGGATAAACTGGGAAATGAAACCAAAGCGATCATAGAGCCGTCAAAGCTTGCACAACAGCGATTTGCAGCTCTGGACAGCGATATGAAACCGGTCGTTATCCGTGAATCGCCTGAAATTGTGATGGATGAAACGGCTGATGGCAAAACGGTTTTTACAGAAACGCTTTCAATCAAAGGACAAATCATAAGTTCATCAGACATCAGTATGGTATTTATCAATAATGTGCTATTGTATGAAAAACGTGGGCGCTTTGTTTTTTTCAATCATCCGGTTGCGCTGACTCCGGGGGAAAACCGGATTGTGATTCGGGCAAAAGATTCGGGTGGAAAAGAAGCTCTCAGAACGCTGTCCGTTATCCGGGAAATTCCCGAACCGCTCAAGCTCCGATACCGATGTATGTTCAGGACCGAGCCGTTCAAACTATATTTTCACCGGGATCCGGCAGATGGGGACAAGGGATTGGCAGAAAAATTTCAGGCGCTGCTTTCAAAAGGGCTGATTGCAAAAAACCGCTTTCAGATTGCAGACGCGGCTGCAAGCCGTTTTCTGCTGACAGGATATATTCATCACAGCAACACAGGAATGGAAATCATCTCAAAAATCACAGATATACACACAAGCGAATTGCTTGATATTATAGATGTTTATGGAGAAAACACAAGACAGGCAGAAATGACTGCCGCAGAGCTTTCCGAAAAATTTCACAAACGATTTCCGCTGGTCAGAGGCAGAATTACCCAAAAACAGGGGGAGCGGTTTCTGATAAATACTGATGGCGACATCAGAATGACATGGCCCCTGGTGGTCGGCTCAGATACGCGGTTTGTCGGAGACGCGCATATTGATGAAAAAATGACCAAAGGAAATTATCGGATAAAACTTGTCAACGGCGGAGAGTCCGCCATCGGAGACTGGGTTATCACGCAATGAATCAGGAAGAAAAAAATATACTCGACGAGTGCATTCATCTCAACAAATGTGAGCGACTGCTCTGTCAATACTGGGAAAACGTCCGTTTTACGGTGATAAGGGCATTTCAGGTCAGACATGTGCATTTCACACAGGATGACATTGAAGAGCTGCGTAACGATGTGTTTGTCCGGCTTTTTGAGCAGGATCGCAAAAAACTCAGGCAATATGACGAATCTTTCGGGCTGTCTCTCAAAAGCTGGATCAAACTGATTGCCAACCAGACGGTTGGGATGTATCTGAGAAAAAAAGATCGTGTCGGATATTTGGGCGTAACGCCTCTGATACCGATTGAGGATTTGGATGAAGAATTTACAAGCGTGGATGAAATGCCGCGATATGATGCAAGACAGATCCTGATGCTGCTTCAGGAAATGATGAAAGGGCTGTCTCATACAGAACGGCTGGTCTTGCAACTGCATTTTGAGCAGGGATTGTCATGGCAGGATATAGCCTCTGCGCTGAATCGGAACATCAATAATATTTATCAGATAAGACACCGGGCATTAAAAGATCTGAAAGAAATTCTCAAAAATTTGTAAGAAAAAAATTTTCCCCTCATAAAGATAAGGTAAGGGAGCGAAATAGAAACAAAGGAGAATGGCGATGAATTCATGTTTAGACATAATCACCCTTGCCAGATACATCGGGCGCACACTTTCGGACAAAGAAAAAGATGAGACGGAGCGTCATCTGTCCGAGTGCCGGAGCTGTCGGGAAGAATTTGCAATGGCGTCTGTTTTGTTGAAAGATGACGTAACAGAAAAAAGCCCCGCCCCGCTGGAACAGCTTGAGTCTGTTTTTCAGACGATTAAAAAAAAAGCCGCTCAGTTTTACGAATGGATTACTGTTTTGCCTTACGAACCGGGCTTGCAGCCACTATTTGTGCGATCCGGAGAAAAAGCTGTTTCTCCGCAGATTCGCTTCAGAAAAGATGTCAGCGATCTCAGAACCGAATTTCTTATTGAAAAAACCAATGAACGCGCCATCAGCATTGAAATCGGAATATTCAAAAATTCCATCGGCGCGAAAAACATCAGAATCACACTGCTCAAAGAAGGCGGCGGCGTTGTATCGCGTCTGCTCAAGGGCGATCATGAATTGTTTGAAAACCTGCCCTTTGGCGTTTATCGGGTGAATCTGATTCAGAACTCAGAGGAAAAAGGAAATGTGTGCTTTGAAATTGACGAAACAGGACTCACTGAGCGATAGTACCCTATGCCTTGACGTTTCGCGCTATGGACAGCTTTTGAAAGTAGGGATTCGCAGAACAGATGCGGCAATATGGTCTTACGAAGATATTCCGGTGTCTGTTGAACACATCGAAGCGCGATGCCGGGACATGATTGACGCGCTCAACGCGGTCAGCAGAAAACGCGGCAACAGTTCTCAGGGCATAAAAACCATTCAGTCGGTGGGGCAGCTTTTGGCGGACACGCTCTTATCCCCCCGGCTGAAAGAAAAACTCTTAAATGCGGATGCGGACTATCTGCTGCTCAATCTTGACGATCAGGTGGTTCATATTCCCTGGGAATTGCTTGACATCGGGCAGGGCTTTCTGTGCGAGCATTTCAGGATAGGGCGCATGGTGAAAACCCGCCAGCAGATTGTCGAAAGCCATGAGCGCACCCGATCTGCGCCCATGCGGATGTGGATTCTGGCAAATCCGGGAAACGACTTAGCCAGCGCAGGCGTAGAAGGCTTTTCCATCTGCGACATCACAGATCGCATGAATGCGTGTGAAACAATTATTGATACCTCTGTGGATTCCGAAGTAACGCGGGATCATATCATGGAAAACTTGAAAAGCTTTGATATGGTTCATTTTGCGGGTCATGCAGATTTTGATTCCCAAAACCCGGAGCAAAGCGGCTGGCGATTGAAAAACGGCAACTTCAAAGCCATAGACATTCATCAGATGATGGGCGGCAGAGCGATGCCGTCTCTGGTTTTTTCAAATGCGTGTCAGTCTGCCCGTACTCAGGCATGGGGACAGGATATTGAAAACAGCCCCTTCGGATTGGCAAATGCGTTTATGCTCGCAGGTGTGAGACATTATATCGGCACATCGTGGGATATTATGGATGAGCCGAGCAGCCGTTTTGCCCAGAATTTTTACAAAAATCTGCTTTCCGGCATGACCATTGGCGAGGCAGTCAGACAAACCCGGCAAGGCATGATGACCGAAAATGACGACATCTGCTGGGCAAGTTATGTGTTGTACGGAAATCCGACAGAGCGGTATTTTGAGCCTGCCTATGCCGGAGTGCCGAATAATGCGGAGCCGGTTATTCCGATTTCTATACCGGACAATCCGCCGAATATTTCGCGCTCATCGGAAAATGAAAGCGTGTTGACAGATGCGCCTCCGTTGTCTTCGACAGGCAGCTTTAAAAAAAGCCTGTTCGCTATTTTCAGTATTATCCTGATCTCCGGAATCGTTTTTGCGGCATTACGGTTTCAAAATACGGACGCAAAAGACGAGTGGACGTCTCAACTATTAAGCCTTGCGGTGATTTTTGAGCCTCAGAGCGGCGCGGATAATGCGGATGCAGACCGATTCTCCGCTGCGATAGAATCCGGGTTGAAAGATTTTCGCCGTGTCAAACTCGTCAACCGCATGGAATTGGACATTATCAAACGGGAAATCGGGCTGTGGATGAGCGACTACATTGACCCGAATCATAAATTGCAGCCGAAACTTCTTCCTGCCATGCTGATTCTGTATCTCAAAGTGATTCAGGAAGATTCAAAGCCACTGATTTTAATGAGATTATTGAATACCGGGCAGGGAACGATTCAGGAAGTTTTTGTTCAGAAAGTCGAGCACCATGTTTCTTTGGCGGATCATAAAAATCAGTTATCTGAACTTATTGTAAAAAAATTAAAAGAGCTGTATCCGATCAGAGGAAAAGTTACAAGCGTTCAAAATGGCGATATTACATTGAATATCGGCGCGGACGTGGGCGTGAACACAAATCAGAATTTCAGGGTGCTGGGCAAAGAGGTAATGCTGGAAGTTGTTTCATTGAAAGCAGCAGCCTGTGTTGCAAAAGTGAAGTCAGGAAATGCGGCGGTGCAGAAAGATTGGAAGGTAACGGAACAGTAACCTAACCCCCCGGCCCCCTTCCCTGAAAGGGAAGGGGGAGTAAACACAAGACTCCCCTCTCCGTTTCGGGGAGGGGCTGGGGGAGGGGTAAATTAACGGAGGCAAATGCTCAGACATGAAAATTTTCATTGCAATTTTAGCAGGGCTGGCGATCATCTTTGCTGCAACCGGCGCGGGGGGCGCGGAAGTTGAAATTCCGTCCTCATTCAATCCGGTCGGTTCAGGCGCAAGAGCCATCGGAAGAGGCGGGGCATTTATCGCAGTTGCTGACGATGCTACGGCTGCTTCGTGGAATCCGGGCGGGCTGACGCAATTGAAAACGCCCGAAGCTTCGATAGTTGTGTTCGGCGTTCATCGCAAAGAAGACAATCATTTCGGAATAAATCCTGAAGCAGACGGGCTTCACAGCATATCTGAAACCGGCATCAATTATCTCAGCGCGGCTTATCCGTTTGAGTTTTTCAACCGCAACATGGTGGCATCTTTAAGTTATCAGCGGTTGTATGATTTTACCCGCGATTGGAATTTCATGCTCAACTATCCCACCAGCGATGCAAATTGGAATTATGAACAGGATGGCGGCTTATCCGCGCTGGGATTATCCTATTGCATTCGGGTTATTCCTCAGCTTTCTATGGGATTTACGTTAAATATCTGGAATAATGACCTGACGCCGAACAATTGGGAGCAGAAATATCAGAAAACAGAGTCAGGGCTGTTCGGAAGCGGCAACCCGTATCTTCAGAAATTTTATAAAAATGAAACGTTTACGTTTCAAGGTGTTAATGCCAATATCGGAATTTTATGGCGGCTTAACTATCGCTTAACCATCGGCGCGGTGTTGAAAACGCCGTTCAATGCGGAAATAGAGCATCGCATCAGAAGTGATTCAATCATCATCTCAGATGGCAAAGAATTGGAAGTTCCTCAGAATTATACATTGAATGAGGAATTGAAAATGCCGATGTCTTACGGTATCGGATTTGCATATAATCTTTCGGATAATTTTTCTATCTCCGGTGATATTTACAAAACAGAGTGGAATACCTGCGTTTATAAGAAAGAAAACGGAGAGGAAGTAAGCCCCTTCAGCGGATCAGCGGATCAGACGGACATTTCTCCCACCTATCAGATGCGGCTGGGGGCAGAATATGTATTTGTTCAAAAGGAAAAAGGCTATCTTATTCCGATAAGAGCCGGAATTTTTTATGATCCTGCCCCTTCATCCGAAAGCCCTGACAATATTTACGGATTCAGTCTTGGCGCAGGATTTACCAAAAATAACCGTTTTTCCATAGATATTGCGTATCAGTATCGGGTTGGAAATGATGTCGGAAAATTACTTCTTCCTCATTTTCAGTTTTCTCAGGATATCCGTGAGCATACACTATATGTATCTGCAATCTTATATAAATTTTAAAATAACTATCACAAATTTTCATATTATGGTATAGAGATTGATTATATCAGAATTATTCAAATTGATGGGGGAGTTGTGATGTCTGAAACCGTATTTACCGGCGCCAGTCGCTATGTGTTGGATAGCGAATTGGCAAGTATTATCAATATTTCTATGGCATTGGAGATGCCGCTCTTGTTGAAAGGCGAGCCGGGAACAGGCAAAACCATGCTGGCTCATGCGATTGCCGAAAGTCTGCGGATGCCGCTGATTGTGTTGAATGTCAAATCCAGCATGAAACTGATTGAGGCGTTGTATCAATATGATACGCTTACGCGGCTCAATGACAGCCGTTTCGGAGATTCCAAACGCGATGTCAGCAATATTGAAGAATATATCCGCATGGGCAAAATCGGTCAGGCATTTACCGCTGATGTGAGAACCGTGCTGCTGATTGATGAAATTGACAAGGCAGATACGGATTTTCAGGATGATATGCTGGATGTGCTGGATCAGATGGAATTTGACATTATTGAAATTGACAAGACCATTCGGGCAAAAAACCGACCGGTGTTTATTATCACGTCCAATGCCAAAAAAGATTTATCTGATCCGTTTCTGGGGCGGTGTAATTTTCATCATATTGCGTTTCCTGATCCGAAAATGATGCGGAAAATTGTAGCAGTTCATTTTCCTGAATTGGATTCTGAGCTTGCAGAACATGCGATTTCGATGTTTTATAAGCTCAGAGAATTGGATGCGATTGAGAAAAAACCGGCAACGCGGGAGTTGATTAACTGGATCCGTGCGCTGAAAGCTGATCCTGATTTCAGACCGGTAAAACTGAGCAAAGGCGAAGTGCCATTTCTGGGCGTGTTGTTCAAGAAAAGTCAGGATTATCAACGGGCTTTGGGGTTTGCAAATCGGCGGAAGATGTTTTAGGTTAAAACTTATAAAAGGAGAAAATCATGGCAAAGATTGATTTCGGCGGTACGATGGCAATTAAGGAGGCTTTATGCGGCAGGCAAAGATGAAACTTTTATGCGTTTTCCTGTTCGGCATTATCTTCATCGGATATGCACAGGCGCAGGAATCTAATGAACTGCCTTTAATCAATGTTTCCGGCTCGGCAGAAATAAAAGTCGTGCCGGATCGCATT
>DYRC01000164.1 GCA_020718925.1 Desulfonema limicola | reverse complement strand
CCCCCCGGCCCCCTTCCCTGAAAGGGAAGGGGGAGAGATCATCAGTACTCCCCTCTCCTTTCAGGGGAGGGGCCGGGGGAGGGGTGCTTTGATAGCGAATCGGTATGACTAATTAAGCCACAACTCAGACTCTTCCCTTATCTCTACCGGAGACGGTTTCTGACCGGACAGATGCCGATGCCAAATCTGTTTGTATGCCTTTTCCAGATTCCGGGTAAATCGCGGCGTGTCGAATAACGGCGATGTCAGGCGCAGCTCGGATAGTTTCTGCCGCAGAATATTCAATTTATCCGGGCGGCTGGCTAACTGCAACGCCAAAGATTCATATTCTTCAATGCTGTGCGTAATCAATTCCGGCATTCCGACCGCCGTGAGCAGGCTTGCAGACACGCGTGAAGCAAAATGATCTCCGCAAATCGTAATCACCGGCACGCCTGCCCAAAGTGCGTCTGAGGTGGTGGTATGCCCGTTATAAATCCGGGTATCCAGCACCGCGTCCGCAAGAACATGACGCGCCAAATGCTCTTCTTTGGAAACGCGCTTGGCAAAAATCAGACGCTCCGGCGCAACCCCCCTGGCTGCGGCTTCGCGCCACAGATTTTCCGAAGTTTTCTGATTCCACAGAATCAGCCATAATACGCTGTTCGGCACCCGCCTCAAAATCCTCATCCACGCATCAAAAATAGTCGGCTCGATTTTAAAGGGCTGATTGAATGAGCAGAATACAAACGCATTCTCCGGCAGACCCAGCGCGGCTTTCTGCGGACGCGGCTCTGCAAAACGGTGAATATCGTTGATCTGATAGGTATGGGGCATATAAATCGGGCATTCGCTGTAATACCGCAGATGCTTATCCGGCGTAATGATTTTATCTGTGATGATATAATCAAAAAAGTCAGCCCCGCTGGTTCCCGGAAAACCCAGATACGTTATCTGAATCGGCGCGGGACGCATGGCGCAGATTTCCATCCGGCTTTCAGTGGTATAGCCCATCAGATCAATCAGAATGTCAATGTTATCCGCATAAATCCGCTTGGCAGATTCTTCATGGCTCATGTCGCGCAAATCTGCAAAATGATCGCTTTGAGTCATGGCGCGTTTCCGATAGTCGGTGCCATCGTCTTTGCCGTAAGAATAGCAGAATACTTCAAATGACTGCCGATCATGTAAAGAAAACAAGCCCATCATCAGATGCGCCACCGGATGATGACGGAAATCATTGGACAAATAGCCGATCCGGATTTTTTGTGACCTAACCCCCCGGCCCCCTTCCCTGAAAGGGAAGGGGGGGAAGTTTCCCGCTGAGTCTCCCCTCTCCGTTTCGGGGAGGGGTTGGGGTTTAAAATAGCTTGCCCAAGCTTTGGCAACCTCGAAATTGTCCGCTATATCGGTTTTTCGGGTAATGGACATAAACGGCGATTCATCAGGTCTTTTGCCTGCTACAAGGCTTTTCTGCGTAACCGCGTCAAGATGTCGCGCAATATCATCCATTTTTCCCCATGAGCAGGAATATTGAAGTTTAAGCATCATTTCATTGTATGCCCGCTCATAATCCGGGTTTAAACCTATGGCATTCTGAAAACAAGGCAGTGCTTTGTCAATATCGCCAAGACTCAGCCAACTATCGCCTAGCTCATAGTGATTTGCCGCATTGTCAGGCGCAAGCTGCACGGCTTTTTCATAACAGGAAACTGCTTCCTGATATTTTTTCTGAAGTTTTAACACCATGCCTAAGTTGATGTATGCGGACATATAATTGTCCCGAATGGCAATGGCTTTGCGGTAAGAATCGGCTGCTTCGTCAAACTTGTTCAGTTTTTGAAAAATCACGCCCTGATTCACATACGCTTCGACATAATCGGGTCTCTGCTCTAACGCCTTGTTATAACACGCAAGCGCTTCTTCATTCCGGTTCAATGCCAAAAACGCGTTTCCCTGATTGAAATGCGCTTCCGGATACGCCGGTTTTATGGCAATGGCTTTGTCATAGCATTGCAGCGCGTCTTGGGTTTTGCCCAGAACCTGAAGCGCAATGGCTTTGTTGAACCAGCTTTCAGGATGATTCGGGTTGGCTTGCAGCGTTTTGTCATAACAGGAAATCGCTTCTTCAAATCTGCCCAATTGTTTGAGCGCAAGCCCCATATTGCCGTAAGCGTCCGTAACAGCCGGATTCATCTCCAATGCTTTTTTGCAGCAGGTAATAACATCTTCATATCGTCTGCTCTCATAAAACACCGCGCTTAAATTGCTGTAATACATCGGCGTATTCGGAGAAATCTGAATGGCTTTTTCAATCCGCTCAATAGCTTTGTCATATTGGCGATGCCGATATAAAATAAGACCGGATAAATGCAGACTATCCGCATGATTCGGAATGGTTTGCAAAACTTCCTCATACAATGCTGCGGCTTCCTGCAATTTTCCTTCATTATGGAATTGAAATGCCTGAGCAACTTTGCCATCAATATTGAAAGTTGCCGTTGTCTGAGGACTGAGAGCGGAAATTTCAGACGGCGGAGTGCTTTCAAGTTCGATAAGACTTGGCTTTCCTCCTGACAAAAAGGTCTTCCAAGCCTGCCGGAATATATTTTCGAGATTTTTCACAAAGCGCGGTGGATCGAACAACGGCGCGGTCATGCGTTTTTTGGCAACCTTTTGCCGGATTTTTGCCAATTCATCCGGACGGAATGCCAGATGCAGCGCGAGCTTTTCATATTCTTCAGGGCTATATGTAATCAGTTCAGGTACTTCCATTGCAGTGAGCAAGCCTGATGCCACACGCGAGGCAAATGTGCTTCCCAGCAGAGTCAGCACCGGAACACCGGACCAGAGCGCATCTGATGTGGTGGCATGACCGTTATACATCCAGGGATCCAATGCCAGATCCGCCAAGCCCAGCCGCGCCAGATACTGCTCTTTCATCATCAGTTTGTCGGCAAAAATCAGCCGTGCAGTGTCCACGCCTCTGACTTCGGCTTGACGCTTCAGATTCCGTTCCGCGCTTTCAGGCGATCTCGGAAGCCACAGTACGCTTTCCGGCACTTGTTTCAACAGCCTCATCCAGCAGTCAAACACACTATGCTCGATTTTGAAAGGCTGATTGAATGAGCAGAACACAAACGCATTCGGCGGCAATTTGGCATCTGCGCGTTTGGGAGACGGAGACCATATTGCCTGCCGATGATCCGTCATCAGATAGCAATGCGGCATATACGCCAGATTTTCGCTGTAATACGGCGCGTGATGCGGGGGGCTGATGACTTTGTCCGTAATCAGATAATCAAAAAAATCCGCGCCGCTGGTTCCCGGAAATCCCAGCCATGTAAGCTGAACCGGCGCAGGGCGCAGGGCGCAGATTTCAAGCCGCGCGTTTTTGGTATGCCCCATCAGATCAATGAGAATATCCACCCCGTCTTCGACAATCCGCTTTGCCGCATCCTGATGGCTCAACGACTGAACATCTGTAAATTTATCACAGGTCGCCTGAATTTCTTTCCGATACGGACTGCCATCGTCAGGTCCGTAAGAATAGACATAAACATTGAACGCATTGCGATCATGCAGACTGAACATGCCTCTGAGCAGGTGCGCCACCGGATGATTGCGGAAATCACAGGACAGATAGCCGATGGTGAGCTTTTGGGAGTGAGAAGTGAGAAGTGAGGAGTGAGAAGTTACATTTCTCACTTTTTCCTTCTCATTTCTCATTCCTCTGATCTCAGCCATGCCTGCTTCTACGGATCGTGCAATATCCGCAGACCATGCTTTTGCTGATGCCAGATGACGCGCCGGGTCTCTGTGCAGGGTCAGGCTGTCAAAGGGAATTTCCGGTGTTTTCACCCCTTTTGACATGGCGTCCAGTGTCAACGGCTCAATTTTGGCTTTGACGGTTTCAAGCTTTTCCCATGCAAAAATATGCTGAAGCCGGGAAATCAGATTGCTGTATGCCTCAATCAGATTCGGGTTATAATGAACCGCTTTTTCATAACAGGCAATGGCTTCTTCGGAACGCGCCATCTCGTGATAGCAAAGCCCCAGATTGATATAAGCCCCCACCATATCCGGCTTGTATTGAATTGCTTTCTGATAATTGGCAATGGCTTCAAATGGCTTATCGCGTAAGGAATTGCCGAGATTGTAGTAAATTTCGGCAAAATCCGGCTTGAATTGCAAGACTTTGCGATAACAGAAAATCGCCCGCTCATTGTTGCCTTTGTTTTTCCACGCCACGCCCAGATTGACCCATGCTTCGGTATAATCCGGTTTGACCCGGACTGCCTGCTCGTATGCAGCAATACATTCATCATTTCTGTTCTGAGACTGCAAGGTGGCAGCTACGGTAAAGAAATGCACGGGATTTTCAGCAGACTGCGGAGGCGGCGTTGCCAGCATCTCAATATTGCGTGAGCTTTGTCCTAAAACAAACAACTGCCATATTGCCCGACATATCTGCTCCAAGCTTCTGACAAACAGCGCGGTATCAAACAGCGGCGAGTTCTGTCGGTTTTTGGCAAGCTTTTGCCGAATTTTTGTCAATTCCAATGGCTGTTGAGCCATTTTAAGGGCAAGCTGTTCATATTCCTGCAAATTTTTAGCAATCAGTTCCGGAAGTCCGACAGCCGTGAGCAGACTTGAGCCGACCCGTGATGCAAAATTTTTTCCATACAAGCTGATAACCGGCACACCCGCCCAGAGCGCATCTGATGTGGTAACATGACCGTTATAGAGCCGGGTATCCAAAACCAGATCCGCAAGGCTTAATCTGGCAAGATAATCTGCTTTTGAAGGCAGTCTTTGAGCAAATATCAGTCTGTCCGGGTTGACGCCTCTGACTTGAGCTTCGGTTCTGAGATTGTGTTCAGTCGCAGGATTAGACGCTGACAGCCACAACACGCCTTGAGGAATCTGCCGCAACAGCTTCATCCAGACATCAAACATCACCGGCTCAATTTTGGACGGCTGATTGAATGAGCAGAATACAAAGTGAGAATTGAGAAGTGAGAATTGAGAAGTGTCTTCATTTCTCACTTCTCCTTTCTCACTTCTCATTGCTCCTATGGAATGCGGCGTATTGACCTGATAGGCATGAGGCATCCATATCAGCTTTTCCGTATAAAAAGCCGCCTCAGCTTCAGGCACAACAAATTTATCCGCAATCAGATAATCAAAAAAATCAGCCCCGACAGAGCCGGGAAATCCCAGATAGGAAATCTGAATCGGCGCAGGACGCAGGGCGCAGATTGAAAGCCGGTTATTCCGGGTATGCCCTGCCAAATCAATGAGAATATCCACCGCATCCGAATAAATGCGCCCCGCTGCCTGAGCATGAGTCAGACCGCGAATATCAACGAATTTGTTGCAGGTTTTAGCAATATGCCTGCGATATTCGCTGTTATCATCCTCACCGTAGGAATAGCAGTTGACCTCAACCTGATTTCGGTCATGCGCTCCGAAAAGCCCATGAATAGTCTGCCCCACCGGATGATTTCCGAAATCACCGGAAAGATAGCCGATCACCAATTTTTTATCCGGCGTTTTTCTGTTTTCAAAAGAAAATCCGGTTTTTACAGACGACATCACGCCCTGAATTGCCCGACTCAAAGATTTGGCAACGCCCAGATTGATGGCAGGATCATCGCATCGGAAAAGGTTTTCCAACGGCGTTTCAGGCGGACGGATGCCTTGTTGCAAGGCTTTCTGAGTCAATTGATGAATTTTGGCGTCTGAGACTTCAGACGTTTTCCATGAACACACCGTGCGCGATAAACTTGCAAGAGTTCCCAAAACCTGCGGCATATCCGGTGTAATCTCAAGTGCCTTCTGAAAACAGGCAGACGCTCCTTCCCATTTTCCCATCCCTTGGTATGCAAGCCCCATGTTATAATAAGCGTCAGCGTCAGCCGAGTTGAGCATAATGGCTTTCTGATACCATGAAATCGCCTGATCCGGCTTTTCCGTATGCAGAAACGCATTGCCCATGTTCCGATACGCGTCAGAATGATTCGGATTAACGCTGATGGCTTTCTGATACCATGCAACAGCTTCGTTGAAAATTCCCTGTTTTCCCAGCACAAGCCCCATGTTGCAATAGGCGTTGGGAAGATTCGGATCAAGTTCGATGGCTTTCTGACAGCATTTCAGCGCGTCATCAAGCCTGTTCAGATCGCAGAATATGGCAGACAGATTGTTGTAATATATCGGATTTACCGGAGAACGCCGAATTGCTTCCTGAATCAGTTCCGCCGCTTTTTCCGAATTTCCCTGACTACGCGCAGTTATGCCCATCACATGCAGTTCATCGGACGAAGCATTCGGCATCTGAGCCGCAATAGGCTTTATCTCCGGCATATCTTCTGAAATTTCAATGGCTTTCGGCATCTCTCCGGCTTGGAAAGTTGCCCACATGGTCTGATATGCTTTTTCCAGATTTTTCACAAATCGGGGCGTATCAAACAAGGGCTGAGTCAGGCGGTGTTTGGCAAGCTTTTGCCTGAATTTCATCAGTTCGGGCGGAGAATTTGCAATACGAACTGCCAGACGCTCATATTCTTCAGGATTTCGGGTAATCAGTTCCGGCAAACCGATGGCTGCCAACTCGCCGGAAGCTGCTCTTGAGGCAAAATGGCTGCCCATCAGCGTGATCACCGGCACACCTGCCCAAAGTGCATCGCTGGTAGTGGCATGACCGTTGTAAATCCGGGTATCCAAACACAAATCCACCACATTCAGTCGGGCTAAATATTCTTCTTTCAGGGGCAGTTTATTCAGAAAAACCAGCCTGTCAGAAGCAACGCCACGTTTTTCAGCTTCCCGGCGCAGCGTGTTGGCAGAAATATCATCTTTTTTCTGAAGCCATAAAATGCTGCCGGGAACTTGGCGCAATATTTTCATCCAAGTATCAAAAATGATCTGGTCAATTTTAAACGGCTGATTATATGAGCAGAAAACAAAGGTATTTTCAGAATAGCCCATATCCGATTTTTTCCATGCCCCGGAAATCGGCTGTTTATAATCGCTGACCAAGTAAGAATGCGGCAGATGAACCAATTTTTCGCTGTAATATGGGGCGTGTTCCGGCGGGGTGGTGATCTTATCGCCAATCAGATAATCAAAAAAGTCCGCGCCCGTAGTCGAAGGAAATCCCAGCCATGTAACCTGTATCGGCGCGGGGCGGAACGCGCAGATTTCAATCCGGTTATCTTTGGTATGCCCCATGAGATCAACGAGAATATCCGGCTTGTCTTCATAAATCCGGCGGGCGGCTTCTTTAAAGGACAATTCGCGCAGGTCAATGAAGCGGTCGCAGTCATTCTGAATCCGGCGGCGATACGGGCTGCCATCATCTTTTCCGTAAGAATATCCGATAATTTCAAACTTATTCCGGTCATGCAGCCCGAAAAGGCTTAACATCAGATGCGCCACCGGATGATTGAAAAAATCATTGGACAGATAACCGACCCGGATTTTTCTGCCTTTTTCTGTCTTCTGCGTTTCAAAAGAAAAGCCGGTTTTTACATGCGTGATGGGTTTTGCAATATTCTGACACCATGCTTTTGCAATATTGAAATTGCGGGCAGGATCGGTATTTCGGGCAATATTTTCAAACGGCGTTTCAGACACAAACGCGCCGGCTTCAAGCGTCTGCCGGGTCATGTCATTGAGCTTTTCAATCAGCGCGTGAATGCCCTCCCAGCGGCAGACATGCTGCAACTGATGAATCAGAATGCTGTAAGCTCTTGCATTTTCAGGATTTAAGCGGATGGCTTTGCGATAACATTCCAGAGATTCTTCAATGCGATCCCTCTCTCTGAGCGCAAGTCCCATATTAATCAGCGAATCCGCATCATCCGGGCGAAGTTCCAAAGATTTCTGATAATACACGATAGCATCATCGAAGTTGGACTGATATTGACTGATATTTGCTGCATTGTGCCAGCCGATGGCATAAGACGGGTCAATTTCAACGGCTTTTTTATAGCATGATAAGGATTCATTGAGTTTGCCCTGCTCCTGAAACGCATTGCCCATGTTGTTCAAGGCTCTCATCATGCCGGGCTTTAATTCCAGCGCTTTTTGAAAACAGGCAATCGCATCATCAAGATTTTTCTGCCCCTGATAGATGGTTCCCATGTTGTAATGAAGTTCGGCGCGGTTCGGGTCTGCGGCAAGCGCGTGCCGATATGACTCAAGCGCCTCATCCACCTTGCCCTGTGCTGCCAAAGCAATGCCCAGATTGATATACGCATCTGCATATTTGGGATTGACGCGCACAGCCTGCCGGTAGGCAGAAATTGCCTCTGCTATTTTTCCCAAGTCCCGGAACGCATTTCCCATGCTGTACCACGCTTCGGCGTATTCCGGCTTGATTTCAAGGGCTTTCTGATAAATAATAACTGCTTCTTCATTTTTCTTTTGTTTTCTCAGCACCATGCCGAGATTGAAAAGATAAAGTTCGTTTGCAGAATTAATGGAAACCGCTTGGCGAATCAGGTTTTCCGCTTCGGAAATGTTGTTGCTTTGATGAAAAACAACGCCGAGCAGATGCAGGGCATCCGGATGATTCGGATGGATGGTAAGAATCTGACGATACAGTTCCTGTGCCTTATCAAATTCGTTTTTCTGATGATGTTGAATCGCAAGGGATAGGAGTTGTTGAATATCTGACATGGTATGCTCACTCAAAAAAAAAAGGGGCAATGCCCCCGGCTTTTGATTTTCCGATTATTTGGCACGCCCGGAGGGGCTTGAACCCCCGACCTACGGATTCGAAGTCCGGCGCTCTATCCAACTGAGCTACGGGCGCA
>DYRC01000163.1 GCA_020718925.1 Desulfonema limicola | reverse complement strand
GCCGTCGAAGCAGCGGCTTTTTCGCCGGACAGCAAGCGGGTGGCAACCGCAGGCAAGGATAACACGATCAGAATATGGGACGCTGATACCGGCAGGCAATTGACCTTGCTGAGAACAGGCGGCACGGCGATGGTGTCTCTCAGATTTTCCGAAGACGGGCAGCAGATTTCAGCAAAAGATCAGCGGGATGTTGAAATTGCTTGGAATATTTCCACCGCTCAGATCGTGAAAAAAACAGACGCACCGGATAATATCGAAGATTTGGCATCGGTAATTTCACCTGATGGCAAGATAAAAATCCTGCTTCAATTTGATAAGATTGCAAAAGTCCTGAACATGAAAACCAATCGGGTGATGTATGCGTTGCAGGGACACAACGACATCATCAGTTGCGCGGCGTTTTCAAAAGACAGTAAGCTTGTGATTACCGGGAGTTGGGATAAAACCGCCAATATCCGGGATATTGCTGCGGGGCAGTTATTGGGCGCATTGATCGGACATAGCGGAGGTATAAAATGCGCGGCATTTTCGCCTGACGGAAGCAAAGTGATTACCGGAAGTTGGGATAAAACCGCAAAAATATGGGATATGGGGCGCAGTCAAACCATCCGCTTTCTGAGCGGTCATACCCACGCGGTATCGTCTGCGGTGTTTTCTCCGAACGGGCGATATATTGCCACCGGCAGCCGGGATTATACGGCAAAACTATGGGACGCAAAAACCGGCAAAGAACTGATAACCTTCACCGGACACAGCAATTTCGTCAATGCCGCAGCATTTTCACCGGACAGCAGGCGTCTGCTGACCGCATCTTCGGATAATACAGCAAAATTATGGGATATTGCTGCCGGAAAAGAAGTTATGACGCTTAAAGGTCATACCCATTCCGTTATGTCCGCCGCGTTTTCGCCTGATGGTCGGATGATTGCCACTGCCGGTTGGGATGGCAGTGCAAAGCTATGGGAAAGCGACACCGGCAGAGAAATAAAAACGCTCAATCATGCTGATCCGGTGTTGTATGCGGCATTTTCGCCTGACGGAAATTTTCTGGCAACCGCGCAAAAGAACAACATAGCAAGAATATGGGATATTCGGAGTTCTGAGACGGTGAAAACCTTCAAAGGACATAGCTATTCCGTATATGCGGCGGTTTTTTCAAAAGATGGCAATCGTCTGATCACCGGCAGTGGGGATAGCAGTGCAAAAATATGGGATGTTCACAGCGGTCAGATGTTAAAAACGCTGGACGGACATTCCAAAGGCGTTCACAGCGTGGCGATCTCTTCTGACGGAGATCGGATAGTTACAGCAGGCGGAGATAATATGGTCAAAGTGTGGGATATGGAAACCGGACGCGAGTTTATGAGTCTTGAGGGACATACCGAACCGGTAAATTTCGTATCGTTCTCGCCTGACGGGTTAAGCATTCTCAGTGCAAGCCGGGACATGAATGCTGTCATTCGGAGTGCGGCGGATTGGAGACAGAATAAAAAATGAAACGATCAGAATCTATCGTACCCGGATTGAAATCCGAAGTTTTCAATTGATTTTCGTACGACCCGGCGTTCTGAAATAACTTTAACTCACCATATTTCAAGTCCGATAGTTTTCAATATATTCATAAATTTATGGTCAAAAGTTACTATTACGGACTTTTTTCTGCTCTTACAAAGTGCCGCGACAATCGTATCCCCGAAATCTTTGACAGTATCGGGCCAGAATGTCATAACAGCATTAAAATCAATATCATGGATTATTTCGATGCCTGCTGTTGCTATAAAATCTCTGACCATCAAGCAAATCATTTTCTTCGGAACATCATAAACCTTATCCATGACATAAATAAATTCGGTTAAAACATTCTGATGGCAAAGAATTATTGCTTTTGAATGTGATGCTGCCTGAAAAACAGCCGTAACTTTTGTCTGTTGTTCAGGATTGCGATCTGTTACAAAAGAAATCAGCGCATTGGTATCAATGATGTAAGTTTTCAACTGTACTTCTCCGCACGGATATTCCGAACTTTCTGAATATCTTCGGAAATATCGCCTTTTCCGATTTTTACGGCATTCTGATATTTCAGGAAACTGCTCCTAGTCGGAAATACAATAATCTTTCTGTCTTCGATTTTCCATTCCAGGGTATCATTGACCGAAAGCTTGAGCTTTTCACGGATAACTTTCGGAATAATCGTATTAAATTCTGAGGTAATTACAGATTGCATCTTTTCCTCCTTTTGAGTTTCATGTTCGGAGATTAACATACAGTATCATCTTAATCAAGTCTGCAAAGCCAACAAAAAAAGCCGGATTGGAAATATCTCAAAACCCTCACACCACCAAATACCCCTTCTTTTCCGCAATTGTTACCACCGCTTCTGTGCCTGAATTAAACTCCAGAAAATCGCTTTCAAGTCCGTCGCTGAAAATCACGCCGTTTTCCGGCATCTGCGAAATAAGGCTTAACGGCTGTTTTGTATTGATTTTCCCGAATACCAGCCCGGCAGATGAACTTTTGCTCACAAACGGCTCTCTGACCGTATAATACAGATAATCCGCATCCCAGGGAAAGCTTTCCGGGTCTTTATGCTGAATCTTCTTTGCCCCTGACAGACTGAGGCTGATGCTCATCGCGCCGGTCATCAGGCTTTTGAACCAGCCCGTGGAGCCTAAGCCGGTGGACACAATCAGACCGCTTGAAGAATGCTGCTCTTCCGCCTTGCCGATGCGGATAATGTAGCGGGCAGAGGTGTGGGATTTGGGACCGAAAAACAAATCATTGACGGCATAAAGCGTCTGCCCGGTGTTCAGTTTTGCTTTTGCCATTGTGATTTCTCTGACATTACGTTTTCCGGCAAACACTTCCGGCACAATATGGGCAAGATCACGGACATGAAACGGCAGCAGAACACCGTCCCAACGCGCCGGATCGGGATTTACGCCGATCAGCTTATGACCTGAAAGATATTTGAGCGTATTTGCCACAAGCCCGTCCTGCCCCAGAGCGACCACGATGTCATCTTTGCCGAAGATAAAATTCGGAAGAAACTCCCGGTTGATTTTATGCACCCGTCCCAGACTGCTCAGAATTTTTTCAGCTTCGGAAACCGCATGACGATAGCAGGTGTCTTCCGCCTGATAATCGGAGAAATCCGCGCCCAGATGCTCCACATAAAACCGGGCTTGGCTGATCGTGTTGAATCTCGCCACAATGTCTTCCACCCGCGTCCGGCGGATAATCAGAACAATCTTGTTTTCCGTAAGCCGCTGCACAATTATCTCTGTGCCTCCGACGACATCAGTTCCCGAAGCAGATCAGGCGATACATTCAACTGTCCGATTCTTCCGGCACGCCCCGCCAATTCCTGAAATGCAAGCGCAATCAACTGCTCCGGCTTCATACCCAGACTTGCCAATGCCTGAAGCGTTTTCGGATCAACTCCGGATAAGGCTTTCATCATGGCAGATACCGAATAGGCTTTGGATTCAGCTTCCTGACGGGCATTTTCAACCGAAAGCTCCACAAGCTGCTTTTTGTTTTCCTCAAAAGAAATATTGAACTTCAGATCAGCCTGCCGCATTTCATGCTGTTTTTCCTGAATCGCAATTTCGGTCTTTAACTCATTTTCCTTGATGGCGCGTTCCTGCTCTACCGCCGAATTGCGCCGGGCATAAATAGCCTCATCTGCTTCTTTGAGCAACTGCTCGCGGGTCTCAGCCTCCAATGCCCGCGCCGTATCCGGATTCGGCGTAATGGAGAGAATCGAAAAACCCATGACTTCAACGCCGACCGAGCTGATTTCTTTTGCTTCGGAAATGCTGCCGATAACCGTATCGGTTAAAAAATCAGATGATGCCAATGCTTTACGCAGAGATAAATTCTGTAACTGCTTTCGGATCATCACCCGGATAAGATTGATCACGCGCTGGGGAAGTTTTTCAGGATCATCTGAAATATAAGCTTTTCCTGTTGAATCCAGACTGAAATTCAGCAGTTGTGCGATTTGTCTGGGATTGATGATCCGATATGTTACCTGCCCCTGAATGGCAATTTCCTGAAAATCACTGCTCATTTCTTTGAAAATAAAGGGAATATCCTGACTTCCGATAGGAACAGCCGCAATTGAGGTGGTCGGCGCGTAATAAAAAAACGACAAACCCGCGCCTTCTCTGACAATTTTTCCAGACTTATACTGCAACAGATAAGTAGTCGGCTGAACTTTGATAAATCTGATTCCGAACATGATTTGATTCCTTTTTCTGAGTCATGGCGATAATAGTTTGTTCATGAGATTGTTATTTACAATCTAACTTTTTATCACATTGTTTGCAACCTGATTTTCTATTTCATTATCTGCAATTCAATCCTTTATTTGAGGTTTAAATATAGGCATCAGAAAAGACTACATCATTTATATTCAGATACATATCATGCTATAGGAGTTAAAAAAGCTGAAAAACAGTGGTCAGAAAGCGGTCAGAATTGGAAAATAAAATTAAAATTTTTGCTTCTGAGAAAAATTGGATCGAAGGGGAAGCATTAAGGCAATTGGAGAAAATTGCCGAACATTGAATTTCTTGACACACAAGAGACTGATGTGATAAAAAATTTCAGTTAAGATATTAAATGATCGGAGATTGATAATCAATCATGGAAAATGCGACAAATTTACAAGATGAACTTCGGGGATTGCTCCGTAGGTTGAACCCAAACCGGCCAGCTTCATTGTCTCAAAATACACTTCCGCGTATTGAAAGAGTTGGCGGATCGCTTAGTCTGCTTTCAACCCATCTCAAAGCCGATCAGTATACAAAAGCTCTTGTCGCTGGTCATATCGGCGTTGGAAAATCTACCGAGCTGATACATTTGGCAGAGTCATTGAAGAATGATTATTATGTCATCTTTCGTTCGGTCAGTTCTGTTCTCGGCGCACACAACACAAGCGTTCCTACATTGCTTGTTTTTCTGCTGGAGGAAGCAGTAAGACGATGGAATAGCGAATTTGAACAGATGCCAACAGAATTAGTATGTAATATCGGAGAAATTTTTGGTATTCGGTCAGGTGTTGGGACTGGTATGCAGCTTCTTCTATCCCTTATCGGACTTCAAACTCCGTCTGAACTCCAAAAGGCGAAAGATTCTCCCAACTTTGCAACACCGATAGAGATGGAGAAATTCTTAACAAAAATATTACAAAAAATATCTCTCCGCTATTTTCGTTTTGAAGAAAATCGCTCAATAGATATCAGTGATTTAGCTCTCGCTTTTGAAAATTTATTAAATAAAATGGTGGAATATGCAAAAAAACCTTTATTGATTATCATTGATGATTTGGATAAAATCGGCGACGAACAGGTCTCGCTTGATTTGTTTGTTCAACGAGCTATGGCATGGATTCGTTTGCCCTGTGCAATAGTCGCTACAATGCCTGTTGATATGTATTTTCATGATCGTGCCAGAGAAATTGACCATATTTGGGGGGAAGTGTCAATTCTGGAACCACTTGATACTCCTGGCGAAACGGCGGAGTTGACTGATCCATCTCTGCCATTTTATCTGACCCTTATGAAAGAAATCGGCGGTGAAAAATATTTTTCAGCGAAACAAACCAACCGTTTGGCGAGAGTTAGCGGCGGTATCGTCCGTGATTTTGTTCATTTATGTGCGCTTTCGGTTAACTATGTTTTGGATACAGGAGAATCCCATGTAAGAGATTGGCATATCGAAGCTGTTGAAAGAGTATTCTCAGAGAAGTTTCAAAGCCGACTTGATGATAACGATTATGCTATTATTGAAAAGGTTGTCAGACAACAGGGTAATGCAAAAGCAGGGGCGCAACTTATCAGAAGCGGCGCATTATTATGTAAAAGAGATGAAAACAAACAGCGGATTTACCAAGTTCATCCCTTGGTAAAGAAACTGATGGATAATTATCTTTCCTATCAGAAAAAAATGGAAAACGGGGCGATAAATAAAGGATGATATTATGTTTTACGAACTGGAAGAATATGTTGATCGAATCGTTTCAACACATGGCAGTATAGGTTTAATCACTTACGGGGACAAAACCCTGCGACAGTCGTTATTGAATCGTTTAGAATCAATCCTTGTGAACAGCAAACAACACAAGTTTATACAGATAGATGCTTCAATTTGTTCAGCAGAAGAACTGCATAAAGAAATTGTATTGAATTCTGACTTGCCGAACAATGATAAAGCCATAGCTGCTATTGTTAATGCTGATCTTTTACTGCCAAAAGGTATTGGCGGAACGATACTCAACGGATGCAGAGAACGTCTGACTCTTTTTAAGGCAACACTGATAGTAATTAATGAGAGTTCATTAAGATTTTTTCAAATAGCTGCCCCAGACCTTATGGGCTTGGTTGGCAGCTTCTTTGTGAGAGCCGAACAGATGGCGGAACCAATTTCAGAAGACGAGATATTATGAATCCTGAAATCAACAGTTTTATTATCAAATTTGAAAACGTGTTGAATAAGTGCCGAATATTTATTCCTTCAGGCAATATCCGTCCCGCTGTTCAGCCGGCAAGGTCAAAAAAAAGTAAGGGTGAGGAAATTGTTTATATCGGACGCGGTTTGGATGAAAAAGAAATAGAAAGTTTCAAAGATAAAGAGCTGGCGTCTGATCCATTGCTGATAGAGAAAGGAGGAGAATTCAAATTTCTTATCAAAATTATCGCTTCTCAACCGAATCCTCCAATAATTGAAAAATACAGCTTCCGTTTTATCGGACTGACAAAATCGAAGAATGGCATACATTCCTTGCGTTTTGATAAAGACTTGAGCGCTCCGAGAGGTCGCAGCGATTGGGATGATGATATGCAAGACGCTCCTTCCCACCCGGTACATCATCTTCATATCAATTTTGAAGAAGACAATCAGATGAGACTGCCCACCGGATTTATTAACCCTATCATGATAATCTCTTCCATTGATTATTGGTATGGACAACTTTTATGTGAATGATGTGAAAAGAAAGCATTAAAATTGAAAGATAAAATTAAAATTTTTGCTTCTGAAAAAAATTGGATCGAAGGGGAAGCGTTAAGGCAATTGGAGAAAACTGCCGAATTAGCCGGAATGGTATCGGCAGTCGCTATGCCGGATATTCATCCGGGCAGAGGCAATCCTATCGGCGCGGCATTTATTACCCAAGGCATTATTTATCCCTATCTTGTCGGAAATGATGTCGGGTGCGGGGTCGGATTTTTTAAAACCGAAATTAAAAGAAGTAAAATAAAACGGGATAAGTGGGTAAAAAAACTTGCCGGGCTTGAAAGTCCGTGGGAAGGGGATAGCTCGCAATGGTTATTACAGAGCGGAATTGAATCCGGCACGATGGATCACTCTATAGGAACCATCGGCGGCGGTAATCATTTTGCTGAGTTGCAATTATTTGAAAAAATTTATGATCAGAACTTATTTGATAAGCTGACACTTGATAAAAATATCTTGATGATGCTGATTCACAGCGGATCCAGAGGAATCGGAGACTCTGTACTGAGACGTCATACGGAAAAATACGGCGCAGGCGGCTTAGATATTGATTCGGAAGAAGCCGCGCTTTATCTTAAACAGCATGATTACGCGCTGAAATGGGCGGCTGCCAACCGTCATCTGATTGCGTATCGGATGTCTGAACAATTGGGATGCGAATGTGAAAAAATATCAGATGTTTGTCATAACAGCATTTCACGGATTGAATCTGATAAGCAATCATTATGGTTACATCGTAAAGGTGCGGCTGCTTCTGATTGCGGCGCAATTGTCATTCCCGGCTCAAGAGGAACTCTGAGCTATCTGGTGATGCCCGTAGGAGATCAGCAGAAAAACGCATGGTCATTGGCACACGGCGCGGGGCGGAAATGGAATCGCAGTTCAACAAAGGAACGTCTCAAAGAGCGATTTACCACAGAGTCTCTGATCCGAACAGATTTGGGCAGCTATGTGATTTGTGAGGATAAAGAGCTATTGTTTGAAGAAGCGCCTCAGGCATATAAGAATATTGATGTGGTCATTGATGATATGGTTCAAGCCGGTCTTATTTCTGTGATTGCCAGCTTAAAACCGTTAATCACATATAAGGTGAGGCAGACATGATGATCGGCTGGTTACAGATAACATCGGGGCGGGGTCCCGAAGAGTGCTGCTGGGTGGTGGCTCAACTGGCAAAAGCAATCATAAATGAAGCATCCGCAAAAGGATATAAAGCGCATGTATTGGAAACAATACCCGGTATTACGCCGAATATTTTCAAATCAGCCTTGATTGCTATTGAAGGCGAAGATATTCCTGTGTTTGTTTCAACTTGGGAAGGAACGATTCAATGGGTTGGAAATAGCATGTTCCGCCCGAATCATAAACGGAAGAACTGGTTTGTCGGTGTAAATTCTTTAAATCCGCCGCAGGAGAAAGACTTAAAGCTGAATGACGTGAAGATTGAAACCATGAGATCATCCGGCGCGGGCGGACAGCATGTGAATAAAACCGAATCAGCGGTCCGGGTTACGCATATCGCAACCGGAATTATTGCTGTTGCAAGGGAAGAACGGTCTCAGCATCTCAATCGGAAATTGGCATTAAGCAGGCTTTATGAGAAATTAAAGCAGGAAAAAGATGATATGAACTTAAAACAGCAGCAGGATCGCTGGACTTGCCATAATCGCTTGGAACGAGGAAATCCGATACGCATATATGAAGGGATGAATTTCAAGCGCAGAAGCGAATAAGTAAGTACCTGTCCGCAATTTTTTTGATATTTTGTAGGGGCAATCCCCTGTGATT
>DYRC01000162.1 GCA_020718925.1 Desulfonema limicola | reverse complement strand
ATATAACGCTCTTCATCTCTTATTTGATGAATTTCAGACAATCTTCAAAATTCAAAATGAGAATGGCTGTGAAGATATAATTTGCTTTACTTTTATCATATTTTCTGCTAACAGTTGCCCTGATTTCAGGAATAAAAAAATCTGAGGAGATAGAAATGCTGAAAAAGCTGCGTATAGGGATAGCTTTATGGCTGCTGTTTGCCGGAGGAATTTCATTTGCCGAGGAACCCAAAAGCGGCGGAACATTGATAATAGGACGCGGAGGAGACAGTTCCGGACTGGATCCGGCTTTCGAGAGCGATGGCAATTCTTTTATGGTCTGCGATAATCTGTTTGAGCAGCTTGTGGCGTATGCGGACGAGTCCACAGAAATCGTTCCCGGTCTGGCAACGTCTTGGGAAATGTCGCCGGATGGTCTGAGTTATACCTTTCATCTTCGCAAAGATGTGAAATTCCATGACGGCGCGGAGATGAATGCCGATGCCGTGGCATTTTCCATCGGGCGCATGATGAAAGAAAAAAATGTTAAATTTTTCAAAGATCAATGGAATTTTCCACAAAAATATCTGCATATTGCAAACTATTGGTTGAGTATGGAAATGGATAAGACGCTTGACAGCATTGAAGCCAAAGACAGTGCCACCGTAATTTTCAGGCTCAAGTGCCGGGACGCTCCGTTTATTGCCAATATGGCGATGGATTTTGCGGTGCTTGTCAGCCCTACGGCAATCCTGAAATTAGGCGAAAATTTCAAGAATCATCCGATTGGCACAGGACCTTTCAGATTTTCCAAATGGACCAGAGATGATCTGATTATCTTGGACGCCAACAAAGAGTATTGGAATGGCAAGCCTTATCTGAATCAGATAATTTTCAAATCTCTTCCTGACAATTCAGACCGATTTTCGGAACTCAGAAACGGCACGATTGATATAGGTCTGTTTCCCGATCCCGAAGACATCGAATCTGCTAAAAAAAATGAAAAACTCAAACTGATTTCCCAGCCCGGAATAAACATCGCCTATATCGGATTTAATCATACCAAACCCTTATGGCAGGATAACTGTGTTCGGCAGGCATTTGCTCATGCAATCAATAAAAAAGCAATTACTGATGCGGTTTATTCCGATTTGGGACAAGCTGCGAAAAACACCATCCCGCCAACGATGTGGGGCTATAATGACGATATTCAGGATTATCCGTATGACCCCGAATTGGCAAAAAGACTGCTCAATGAGGCTAAATTTTTCAATAAACTCAAAGAAGCCGGGCAGAGCCGGATAACGCTGTGGACTATGTCAATCGCCCGTCCGTATAATCCCAATCCCTTGAAAGCGGCTCAGATGATTCATGATGATTTGAAAAATATCGGCATAGACCTTCAAGTTGTCAGCATTGAATGGACAACATACCTGAAAAAGCAAAGAACTCAGGCGCCGGATATGGACTTGTTTCAAATAGGCTGGAGCAGCGATAACGGAGACCCGGATAATTTTTTAGGCGTTTTAGTGGACGGACTGGCAAATTCCAATGTGCGGACTCAGTGGAAAAATGAAGAATACCACAATATCATCGTTCAAGCCCGGCAAGCGGTCAGCAAAGAAGAGCGCGTTAAGCTGTATCGCCGGGCGCAGGAAATCATCCATGAGGAAATGCCGTTGATGAACATGGCGCATTCAATGGTGGTTTGTCCTATGAATCAGAAAGTAATGAATTTCAAACTGCATCCCACAAGCAGTATCCGTATGAAAAATGTGTGGATAAAATAAACCCATCCCCCGTCCCCTCCCCGAAACGGAGAGGGGGGCTTTACTCCCCCCCTTCCCTTTCAGGGAAGGGGGGCGGGGGGTTAGGTACGGAGGCATATTATGCAAAAAAAGACATTTTCAATTCCGAATATTTCCTGCGGACATTGCGTAAAGACCATCACCAACGAACTCGGTGAAATCAACGGCGTGTCTGAAGTACAAGGCGATCCGGCTAAAAAAGAAGTTACAGTTCAATGGGATTCGCCCGCCAGCTTGGAAATAATTTTGGCAACGCTCAAAGAAATCAACTTTCCGGCAGCTTTTTAGGAGGCATCTATGTCGCAGAATATCATCATTCCTATATCCGGCATGACCTGTGCCAATTGCGCGGCAACGATTGAGCGGACGCTGAAAAAGAAAGTTGCCGGTGTGATTTCCGCATCGGTCAATTTTGCCTCAGAGCAGGCATCTGTGGAATATCTGCCGGAAGCGGTTTCTTTGGAGGCAATCGCCGCAGCCATTGAAAAAGCCGGATTCAAAGCCATTTTACCGGATGAACAGGATACGGAGATGGCTGTCCGGGAGGCTGAGATCAAAGATCAGAGCCGGAAATTCTGGGCAGGCGTGATCTTTGCCATGCCGCTTTTCTTATTGAGCATGGCGCGTGATTTCAATATTATCGGGCAGTGGAGTCATGCCGCGTGGGTCAACTGGCTGTTTTTCGGATTGGCAACGCCGGTGCAGTTTTACACGGGCTGGGATTATTATGTCGGCGCGTTTAAAAATCTGCGGAACAAGACCGCCAACATGGATGTGCTGGTGGCACTAGGCTCATCGGTGGCATATTTTTATTCATTGATATTGCTGATAATTCCGGCATCAGGCGGACATGTATATTTTGAAACATCTGCCGTGATTATCACCCTGATAAAACTTGGCAAAATGCTGGAATCCCGCACCAAAGGTAAAACCGGCGAAGCTATCCGAAAGCTGATGGATTTAAGTCCCAAAACCGCAACGGTTATCCGAAACGGACAAGAGGAAGAAATTCCGCTTTCTTCGGTAATCAAAGGCGATATGCTGATGGTTCGTCCGGGGCAGCGCATTCCGGTGGACGGCATTGTGGTGGAAGGAAGTTCCGCAGTAGATGAATCCATGATCAGCGGCGAATCCGCGCCGGTGGATAAATCACCGCAGGATACGGTCATCGGCGGGACGGTGAATCAGGAAGGGCTGCTGAAATTTAAGGCAACGCGGGTCGGCAGAGAAACCGCGCTGGCACAGATTATCCGGTTGGTTCAGGAGGCGCAGGGAAGCAAAGCACCGATTCAGGCATTGGCAGATCAGGTGGCGGCTTATTTTGTTCCGGCAGTCATTGCGATTGCGCTGATCACTTTTGCGTTGTGGTGGATGATCGGCGGACAATTTGTCCCGGCAATGATCCGGCTTGTGGCGGTTCTGGTGATTGCCTGCCCTTGCGCGTTGGGGCTTGCAACGCCGACCGCCATCATGGCAGGAACCGGCAGAGGCGCGGAAAACGGCGTGTTGTTTAAAAACAGTTCGGCTTTGGAAAAGGCGTCTCGCCTTGATGTGATTGTGTTGGATAAAACCGGCACCATCACGATGGGCAAACCGGCAGTAACCGATATTGTCTGTGATGATTCAGCTTTTCAGGAAGAACTTCTGAAAATTGCGGCGTCTGCGGAAATAGGCTCAGAACATCCTCTGGGCAAAGCCATTGTTGCAAAAGCAAAAGAACAAGGGCTTGAATTGTACGCGCCTCAGAATTTCAAAGCATCCGGCGGATTGGGGATTCAGGCATCTGTCAATAGCAAAGAAATTCTTGTCGGAAAGCCCGGTTGGTTTGCACAAATGGAAATTTCTCTGAATTTGCTTGACAATGAAATTAAAACTCTGCAATCTCAGGGCAAAACCGTGATGCCGGTAATTGCAGATAAGATTGTGATCGGGCTGATTGCGGTGGCAGATACGCTGAAACCTGAATCAAAACAAGCTGTTGAAAACCTTTTGCGCCAAGGTCTTCAGGTCGTGATGCTGACCGGCGATAATGAGCAGACTGCCCGCGCAATTGCGGCGCAGGTGGGAATCAGCGATGTGTTTGCCGAAGTTCGTCCTGAAGAAAAATCGTCTCAAATCAAAGCCATTCAGAAAAGCGGCAAAATTGTAGGCATGGTCGGGGACGGCATCAACGATGCGCCTGCCTTGGCGCAGGCAGATATAGGCATGGCTATCGGCACCGGAACAGACATTGCCATTGAAACTGCCGATCTGATTTTATCCGGCGGCAGTCTGATGGGCATTGCCAAAGCCATTTCATTAAGCCGGGATACGATGAGAACCATCCGGCAAAATCTGTTTTGGGCGTTTTTTTATAATGTGATCCTGATTCCGTTGGCTGCGGGTGCTCTTGCGCCGTTTGAGACATGTCCGGAATTTCTGCGGCATCTGCACCCCATCATGGCGGCATTGGCAATGTCATTGAGCAGCATCACGGTGGTATCGAACAGCCTGCGGTTGTATAAACGCAGGGCAGAATAACGGATGTTACAAAATCCCGGAAATGAATTTCCGGGCTATTATATGCCGTCCTTACAGGACTACAAATTTGTCCCGTAGGGACATCCCATAATAGCGCGGCAATTTATTGCCGTGATAAGAAAGGGAAAATGCGTTGTGGCATTGTTACGCTTAAAAAACCTGATCAAAACCTTCGGAGGTCTTACTGCGGTCAACAATGTATCCTTTGACGTGGAAGCAGGCGCGGTAGTCGGGCTAATCGGACCTAACGGCGCGGGGAAAACCACCGTGTTCAATCTGATTACCGGCAATTATCAGCCCAATACCGGAGAGATCATTTTTGACGACAGAAACATCGCAGGGTTGCGGACGCATAAAATTGTGGCGTTGGGAATAGCCAGAACTTTTCAGACCATTCGGCTGTTTCACAATCTCTCTGTGCTGGAAAATGTGTTAGCCGGATGTCATGTCCGCATGAAAAGCGGCGTGATCAGCGGTATGTTTCATACCCCATCTCAGAAAACAGAGGAAAAGCAGGCAATTGATCGGGCAATGGCAGAATTGGAATTTGTGGGCTTGAAACATCAGGCATTACAGCTTTCCAAAAATCTGTCTTATGGAAATCAGCGTCTTCTGGAAATTGCCAGAGCACTTGCCACCATGCCGCGTCTGCTGATTTTGGACGAGCCTGCCGGAGGCATGAACGAACAGGAAACCCAAGCCCTGATTCATCTGATTTCGGAGATGAAAAACCGGGGCTTGACGATTCTGCTGATTGAGCATGATATGGGATTAGTGATGAAAGCCTGCGACAAACTTGTGGTCATTGAATACGGCGCGAAGATCGCCGAAGGAAGTCCTGAAGAAATCAAGGTCAATCCGCGGGTGATCGAAGCCTATCTGGGAGTGGATGAGGATGAATAACCATGCTTCTTGAAATCAGAAATCTTCATGTCAGATATGGAAACGTGGAGGCAATTCACGGCATCACTATCTCGGCAGACAAAGGCGAAATTGTTACCATTCTGGGCGCAAACGGCGCGGGGAAATCCACCACCCTGATGAGCATCAGCGGGCTGGTCAAGCCGTCTCAGGGCGAAATCATCTTTGAAGGACAGCCCATTCATCAGATTCCGGCAAATAAAATCGTGGAGCGCGGCATTACCCAGTCCCCGGAAGGACGCCGGGTGTTCGGCATTCTGACTGTTCAGGAAAACCTGAATCTGGGCGCGTTCACCGCCACTGATAAAAAACAGGTTCAACACACTCTGGACTGGATTTACGAACTTTTCCCAAGACTTAAAGAAAGACGCGAACAACTTGCCGGAACATTGAGCGGCGGTGAGCAGCAGATGCTTGCTATCGGACGCGCATTGATGGCAAAGCCCAAAATTCTGCTCTTGGATGAACCGAGTCTGGGGCTTGCGCCGCTGTTGGTCAAAGCGATTTTTGAGACGGTCAGAGAAATCAACCAATCCGGCGTAACTGTGATTTTGGTGGAGCAGAATGCCCGCGCCGCGTTGAAGTTGGCACATCGCGGATATGTTATGGAAGTAGGGCATATTGCGCTTCAGGATTCGGCAAAGGCACTCTTGGCAAATCCGGATGTGCAGTCCGCGTATCTGGGCGGCAAAAAATGACGCGATACAGCCTTCAGCGCACGATGATCGTGTATTTTCTGCTGATCGGATTTGCATCGCTGTTGGTCGGCGTGGAATTTATCCTTGAAACCCACAGCACAAAACTTGAAAAAGAACTGCTCTCCAATCTCAGGCAATATTCCGAAGGCAAAATCGAAAGCAAATCCGTATTTGCGCCGATTGACAGGCTTAGAAAAAAAGCCATCCTGATGATTGCCATGATTCTGGTCGTGATGGTCATCGTACTGACGATGTTTATCAAAAATATCACAGAGCCGCTTCAGCATATTATTGAGCTATCCAGAAAAATTTCCGGAGGCGATCTGAGTCAGACGATCACGATTCATGCTCATAACGAGCTTTCAGAGTTGGGAAATGTCATCAACGAGATGTCCGGCAATATTCAGGAAATCACGCTCTTATCCAAAAATCTCTGCGAATCCGGCATTGAGATTGCAGAAAATATTTCAACTGCGCTGCATTCGGATAAGGCAAATATTGAGCCTGAAATTGAGCGTCTGAAATCCGAATGCGAAAGTCTGAGCCAAGTTATTCAATACTTTGATTTTTATACCATAGAACCCCATGAACCTTGACTATTGGACAGCATTTCCCGCAGGCATTCTGATTGCCTCTTTTGCATCCGCCATCGGCATCGGCGGCGGAATTTTATGGATGCCGTTTTTCCTGATTGCATTGAAAATATCGCCGGAAAAAGCGGTCTTGTCCTCTCTGCTCATCCAAGCTGCCGGAATGGGATCCAGTTCTGTTGCCTTTTTAAAACAAAAACGGGTAGATGTGAAATTGGGAATATTTCTGATGGGCGTAACTGTGCCGGGAGTTCTGGGCGGCGCGTATATTGCCACCCGCTTAAAACCGTCTCACCTTGAAGTGATTTTGGGAATTATTGCCATGACGACCGCGTTTCTGTTTGTGTCTTCTAATCAGAAATATGATGATAAAGGTATGGAAAAAATAGAAATCCGAAAAGTCTATCGCTATTCGTGGATTATTTCTCTGCTGTCAATGATCAGCGGGCTTCTGAGCGTCAGCATCGGGGAATGGCTGGTTCCTATTCTGAAAACCAAATTATCCCTGACCATGAGCCGCGCAATTGCCACCAGCATTTTTGTGATTTTCGGAACCTGCATTATCGGTGTCAGCAGCCATCTGATGTTGGGAGGAAAGGCTGAAATCTCTGCGGTGCTGTGGGGCGTGCCGGGCGTGATGATCGGCGGACAAATCGGTCCCCGGATTATTCGGCGGATTAATGAGCGGATATTAAAGGAAATGTTTGTTTTTGTGCTGACCTTGTTCGGTATTCATCTGATTTATAATTCGTTTTAAAACCCCACCCCCCCTGCCCCTCCCCGAAACGGAGAGGGGGGGAGAAGAACTATTAGCGTATCTTAAAGGAGGGCTTTTTCAGATGATTATTATTGAAGATATATTGGAACGATTCATCAGAAACAAAACGCCTGTTTCTCTTCCTCTGACACTCACACAAAAGAAAATTTATATTCTTCCGACCATTTACGGATTCCTGTTTATGGCGGTATTGCTTGCCATGCTGATGGGGTCCATTAATTATAATAATAATCTCGGCTTCTTGCTGACGTTTTTATTAGGAGGCATGGCGTTTGTATCATTGCTGCACACATTCAGAAATCTGTCCGGCATTCAGGTATTGTCTGTGAATGCTTCGCCTGTTTTTGCGGGTGAGAAAGCGGTTTCCGGATGTATGATTCGGACAGATAAGCGGAAACGTCTGGCAATTTCATTTCATTTTGTGGGAGAGCCGGAGATTCTCTGCGATTTGCTGCCGGATAAGGATAATCGCGTCAATATCGCCGCACAGACCCGGAAACGGGGCGTGTTCAAACCCGGTACGCTGATGATTTCAAGCCGCTATCCGCTGGGATTGTTTCAGGCATGGTCAAGGCTTCCGCTGATGATTGAAACTCTGGTATATCCCGCGCCTCTGCCTGCGAATCTCATTTTTTCAGGAGGCGTTCCCTCAGCAGACGGGGAAGGCTCTCAGAAAGGCGTGGGCGCGGAAGATTTTGAAGGTTTGAGAAATTATCAGCCCGGAGACCCGCCGGGGCATATTTCATGGAAAACCTTTTCCAGAGGACAAGGGCTGTTTATCAAGTCATTTGTGGGGCAGGGCGGCTCGTTTATGATCATAGACTGGCATTCTTTTCAGGAAAAAGACACGGAGCGCAAACTGTCCATGCTGTGCAACATGGTGTTGAAAGCGCATAATCTTCGGATAATATACGGTCTTCACCTGCCCGGACAGCGCATTGAGCCATCATCCGGTGAAACGCATAAGCATCAGTGTCTCAGGGCACTGGCATTGAGTTGATGCTGCGAGTTAAAAATATTTGACATTTTTAAAAAAATCGTGTCTGTTAGGTGTACGGAGTTTCTTCCGGATTTCAACAACGTGAGGCTTGAAAAATGAAAAAAACGACTTGTGATAATTATCGGAAATGCAGGAAAATAGGACAGCAGCGATGAGCGATGATTACGATAACCCGTGGAAAGAAGCGATAGAGCAGTATTTCAGAGAATTTATCGCTTTCTTTTTCCCGAAAGCATATAAAAAGACAGACTGGTCGAAGGGCTATATTTTTCTGGACAAAGAACTCCGGAAAATCACGAGAAAAGCCGAAATCAGCCGGAAATATGTGGACAAACTGGTTCAGGTATGGCTTAAAAAAGGAGATGATGTCTGGGCGGCAATCCATATTGATGTTCAGAGTCAGTCAGAAGATGACTTTTCTAAACGGATGTATGTCTATAACTACCGGCTCTTCGACCGCTACGACAGACATGCGGCAAGTTTTGCGGTTCTCAGCGATACGGATGTAGCGTGGCGTCCGTCCGGTTTTAAACAGGAACTGATGGGATGCAGAGTGAATTTCAGATTTCCGACTGTCAAGCTTACGGATTATAA
>DYRC01000161.1:1348-8980 GCA_020718925.1 Desulfonema limicola | reverse complement strand
ATAAATTTCGGAAAAAATATTGAATTAATTTTGTATGATCACTTATCTTAAAAAAGTCAGCAACAGAATTGAACAGCCCTAATATTACAATAGTCTTTTCGGGTGGCTTCAATTGATCAAGCCTTAAAAAAAATGTTTGACAAATATCAGGAAATGGATATACAATAGGTTTATAAATTTGATTGAGTGCTCGTTCATAAAAGGGGGTGTTATAAGAGCTTATAAATTTTGAAAAAAATGAACCATCAGGTTTCACTTTGTAGAAAAAAATCATTTTTTTAATTCTTACCGGCAACCAAAGGAGAACGCATGGGTCATCTTACAACGCCGAACATGACCGATTATGACAAGACGTACAAGGAGTTCAAATGGGAATGCCCTGAATATTTCAATTTTGCGGGTGATGTGATTGACAAATGGGCAAAAGACCCGAACAAGCTGGCGATGTGGTGGGTAGATGACGATGGAAATGAAGTTAAAAAAACCTTTTTGGAACTCAGCAACGCCTCAAAAAGACTTGCCAATCTGCTGGTGTCCCGCGGAGTAAAAAAGGGCGATGTGGTTATGGTGATTCTTCCCAGAAATATCGAATGGTGGGAAACCTTCACCGCCTGTATCCGCATGGGCGTTATGATTGCCCCCGGAACAACCCAACTGACGCCCAAAGACCTTGAGTATCGTGCCAACACGTCTCAAGCGGTGTGCATTATCACCAACAATGACATTGCCGCAAAATTTGATGCTGTCAGAGACAATTGCGCCACCGTCAAGACCCGGATTGTGATTGAAAATCCCAGAGCTGACTGGATGTTTTATACAGATGAGGTCAGTAAAGCGTCTGACAAGTTCGAGACCGCCAAAACCCGCCATGATGATAACTGTCTGGTATATTTTACTTCCGGCACTGTCGGAATGCCGAAAATGGCGCTGCATACGCATACGTCTTATCCGCTCGGACATCAGGTTACAGGCAGATACTGGCTGGATCTGAAACCCGAAGATATGCACTGGAACATCAGCGATACGGGCTGGGCAAAAGCAGCATGGAGCAGCTATTTCGGTCCGTGGAACTGCGGCGCGGCTCAGTTTATTCATCACACCAACCGTTTTGATCCCAAAAAGACGCTCGATCTTTTACAAAAATATCCGGTAACTACGATGTGCGGCGCACCGACTATTTACCGAATGCTGGTGCTTCAGGATCTGAGCGCGTATAAATTCACCACGTTGCGTCATTGTGTCGGCGCGGGAGAGCCGCTCAACCCCGAAATCATCGAAGTTTGGAAAAAAGCAACGGGCTGCACCATCCGCGATGGTTACGGACAGACCGAAACTGTTCTGCTCTGCGCCAGTTTTCCCTGTATTGAGCCGCGTTTCGGCTCTATGGGCAAACCCACGCCCGGCTTTGATCTTCAGGTCATTGATGAAAAAGGCAATATTCTGCCATCCAATACCGAAGGCGATATTGCAATCCGCGTCAAACCGAATCGTCCGATGGGCTTGTTCAAAGAATACTGGAAAGAGCCTGAAAGAACCGCTTCCGTATTTCGCGGAGACTGGTATCTGACCGGCGACAGAGCGTATCGGGATGAAGACGGCTATTTCTGGTTTGTAGGTCGTGCAGATGATGTGATTCTGACCTCCGGCTATCGTATCGGTCCGTTCGAGGTTGAAAGTGCGTTGATTGAGCATCCGGCAGTTGCGGAATCCGCAGTTGTATCCAGCCCGGATGAAACCCGCGGCGAAATTGTCAAAGCATTCGTCATTCTTGCACCGGGATACAAAGCCAGCCCGGAACTGGCAAAAGAACTTCAGGAGCATGTGAAAAAAGTAACCGCACCGTACAAATATCCCAGAAAAATTGACTTTGTGGATGCTCTGCCCAAAACCATCAGCGGCAAAATTCGCAGAGTTGAACTCAGAAATTCAGAATGGGGAAAAAAGTAGTTATTTAAATTCATAATTTTGGGGCAGATCGCCCCTGATAAGGAGGATTTTTTATGGCAGGAGCGCTTAAACCGCGTTGGGGACAACCTTTGACAGGTATCATTTCTTTGGCAGCATTCACCGTGATTGCTTGGGTATTGTGGTTTATCTTCAGCGATCCCAGAGGTCCGGTAGGGTCGTTTCCCTATCCGTTTGTTATGTATCTGGCAATGATGATTCTTGTCGGGCTTTGGCAGCACATGTTTCTTGGGGATTGGCCCTTTCAGGACATGCCTCAGCCCATGCGCGGAATTGTTGAAACAATTCTGAATTTAGTCATCACATGGTTCGTGATTCATGTAGTTTTCTATCGGATTTTGGGCTTGGGCTTTAATTTCCTGAGCCAGAGCAATCTTGAAGCAATGGCTATCGCAGGCGGCGGGAAAATCGTTGCGGCAGGCAAAGAGCTTACACTAGCAGCAATCACTGCCGGAGCAGGACGTTTTCCTGAAAGAGCCGTTGTGTGTTTTGTTCTCATCGGTTTTTACAGCTATCCGTTTGTAAGCATTCTGTTCGGAAAGTGGCCCATCCGTCCCAGCGATCTGCCGCAGCCTCAAGCCGGGCTGGCTGAAATCGGCTGGTGTTCTATGTGGACGCTGATTTTCTACACCGTTCTGATCGTTCCATTCTGGGGCTTTTTTTATGAGATGGCATTCGGACAGGCTTTCGGACTCAGCCAGCCCTGGTGGGATGGCATTTCCGGCATCAAGCATGTTCACTGGGTCTTCGGCTGGTGGGAATGGATGATTGTCATTCTGTTTATGACGCCCAATGTGTGGCGCATGAAACCCTGGTCGGCTATTCCTCTGCCTCAGCCGTGGAAAGGTTTGGTTTCCTTTATCATCAACGTGATTGCCGGTTATATTATCGCTATTATTTGCGTCAAAATTGCTCCTTCATGGATGTCTATGGAAGAAATCGTCAAACATCTTCCGGCGGGAGATAAGGGAGTTCCGATACGCTTCTTGTGGTATCATGCCGCAGAAATCGCGGGCTTTACTCTGATTCCGTTCCTGGCATGGCATCATTATTTTGACGATATGGTGCCGATGGCGGATTTGGATTCGTGGGCAGCATTCTGTGTCAGAACCTTTGGCGTTATGGTACTTTGCGCCATCAATTATGTATTTTTCTATTATGGCAACTGGGGACATTGGGGACTGGGAAATCACCACATGGCACACGGGGTTGCTGAAAGACTGATTCATGGCGAATCTCTGATTTGGAATTTCTGGTGGATTATTCCGCTGTTGTGGAATGAATGGTTCTTCCATAAATGGCCCTTCTATACTCACGACGAACATTAAACACGTTTGCCTGCTGACGCGAGTCGGCAGGCATTTAATTTAGGAGATAAGAACTATGGAACATAAGAATGTCTTTTTTGACGTTCTGACGCCGGTTCATTTCATCAGCCGGTCAGCTCAGGTTTATCCGAACAAGACAGCAGTTGTCTATAATGATAAACGCTATTCCTACAAAGAATTTTATGCCAGAGTCTGCCGTTTGGCAAGCGCATTGAAGAAAATCGGTATCGGCAAAGGCGATAAGGTAGCATTTGTCTGCCCGAATACGCCGCCCATGCTTGAAGCACATTACGCCGTTCCTATGCTCGGCGCGGTGCTGGTGAGCGTGAACATTCGCCTTGCATCTCAGGAAGTCTGCTATATCCTTAATCATTCTGATTCCAAAGCTGTGTTTGTTGACAATGAATTTGCAGGGCTTGTCAAGCCGGTAGTCAGCGAACTCAAACAGGTCGAAACATTCGTCAATATCTGTGATGTCAGCAATGACAAGCCGCTCAATGGCATGGAGTATGAAGAATTTTTAGCTACGGGTTCTCCTGATCCGATTATTCCGGTAGTGGATGACGAATATCAGAACATCACCATCAATTATACCAGCGGCACGACCGGACTTCCCAAAGGCGTTATGTATCATCATCGGGGCGCGTATCTCAATGCTTTGGGTGAAATGATGGAAATCGGCTTCAATTCGCGTTCTGCATATCTTTGGACATTGCCGATGTTTCATTGCAACGGCTGGTGCTTCACATGGGGCGTTACTGCCATGAGCGGAACGCATGTCTGTCTGCGTAAAGTTCTGCCGGATGAAATTTATCGCGTGATTGAAAAAGAAAATGTTACGCACCTGTGCGCGGCTCCGACCATTCTGATCGGCATGTCAACCTATGCCACTGCCAACAAAGCCAGATTTAAAAAACCGATTCAGATTATGACTGCCGGTGCGCCGCCTGCTCCGACGATTATTCAGAATATGGAATCCATCGGTGCAACGATTACACATACTTACGGACTTACCGAAGTGTTCGGTCCGCATACGGTCTGTGCATGGCATGAAGAATGGGCTGAACTTTCTTCGGAAGAACAGGCGAAACTCAAATCACGTCAGGGCGTGGCATACATTGTTGCGATGTATGTGGATGTGGTTGATCCCGGCACCATGAAGCCGGTTCCGCGAGACGGCAAAACCATCGGTGAAATCGTGATGCGCGGCAACAACGTGATGATGGGTTATTACAAAGACCCTCAAGCTACTGCTGTTGCGTTTGAAGGCGGATGGTTTCATTCCGGAGATTTGGCGGTCATGCATCCGGATAATTATGTTCAGATCATGGATCGCAAAAAAGACATCATCATCAGCGGCGGCGAAAATATCTCCACTGTTGAAGTCGAAAACGTGATTTATCGCCATCCGGATGTGTTGGAAGTGGCGGTTGTTTCCGTGCCGGATCCGAAATGGGGCGAAGTTCCCAAAGCATTCGTAGTTCCCAAAGCCGGAACAAAGCCCACAGCCGAAGACATCATCAATTTCTGCAAAGAAAGACTTGCAAAGTTCAAAGCGCCCAAGACAGTGGAATTCGGTGAATTACCCAAGACTGCTACGGGCAAAATTCAGAAGTTCAAGCTGCGCGACAAAGAATGGGCAGGTCGCGAGAAGAAGGTGAATTAAGGTTTTTGTTTATTCTCCTGCCGAATCGGAATGGGTTCGGCGGGGGTTTTAAGAGGAATAATGCTATGAAAACAGTAGCAGTTTCAGCACGGGCTAAAACTCTGATTAATATTTTAAAGCAAGCTCAGAAAGGCGGACTGATTCTTCGCTCCCCTGAAGGTCGTGAATTTGTAATAACTGAGATTGATGAAAAAAAAATATGGCATGATGCGGCAAAAAAACATTTTTCAGAAGCTTATGATGATGAGGATTCCATTTATGATAACCTATAAATTCGGTGATGTCATAGTAGTAGATTTTCCTCAAATCGGTGGAACTCGGAAAAAACGACCGGCACTTGTAATTCAAAGCCGAAGGCGGTCTTACTCAGATTGAAGTTCGTGCGCTGGAAAAGCTTGGCGAATCAGTGGGTGGAATGGAAGTGTATGTCTGGGTAGGGCGTGAATTGACAGATGAAGAGTTGATGAATCTGAAATTTCCTGAAAAGGAAGGAACGCTTGGGTATAAAACGGAGATCGGGTAAATAAAACATGGAATTGCCGGAATTTTAGAGGCATAACTCAGATTTTTGAAAAAATGAAATGAGAGGTAGTGAAATGTTGCAAGAAATACAGATTGGGGATATGGATAATAATTTTAGAAGGATTGTCGGTGTATCGGCTTTGAAGCATGAAATCCTCATCAAAAGCGGGAATGAGCCGATAGCTAAAATTATTCCCTTTCGCCCGAAGGAAACGCAGAAGAAAAAATCAACCGCAGCAGACTTGCTGAATTCCGAAATTGTCGGTATGTGGCGCGAGAGGGAAGATATAAATGACAGTATTGAATTTGCGCGCGCCCTTAGAGAAAAATCTCAGACCAGAGAGGTAATCTGATTTGCTGCTTTTAGATACGGATGTGATGATAGATGTTCTGCGCCGATATCCGCCTGCTTTGTCATGGCTTAAATCTGTTTCAGATATACAGATTGCTCTGCCCTGTTTTGTAGTAATGGAGTTGATTCAGGGATGTAAGGATAAACAGGAACAGGAACGACTTAAAAAGAGTATTGAACAATTCGATACTGTCTATCCTGAAAAAGAGACTTGTCAGGAAGCGGTTAATACCTTTGCCATGTTTTACCTCAGCAACGGCATCGGAATTATTGATTCGCTGATCGGTCAGCTTGCTGTAGATATAGGTGTCCCGCTTTGTACATTCAATAAAAAGCATTACGAAGTGATACCCGGAATTGATGTCAGGCTGCCATATAAAAGATAGCCGCAAAAGAGCTTGAATTTACAAAATAAAAAAACTGAGTCCGATACAGAAAGGAATACGCCATGAAACCTGAAATTCTGCAAAAGCTTCCGCTTTTTCTTGAGACTCTCGGCGCAGACGAAGAGCCGATGGGAATTTTTTACACCGATCAGGAGCCGGACAAAGGCTTTTCTCCTGAACCACTGGATTTGCCCACGCGCGAAAAAGAAGCGCGGAATGAAATTAACTGGGGCGCGATTTTCGGAGGATTTTCCTGTGTGATGGGACATATCTGGCGGGCGCGGCGCAAAAAAACTTCGGCATATTTTGATGCACAGCGATTCGGATGTCCGGGCGGCGCGTTCTGGCTGGGATTTATGAAACCTCAGACCGAAACCATTATTCATTATGTGTCTTCCGGCGTTCCGGGACAGATGCACGGGGAATTGTACTGTGAATCCCCTGATATTCTGCGGCAGACATTTGAATCCATCGATCCGAAATCTGCATCTCATCGTTTCTGCGTGGTCAGACCATTAAGCCTTTTTCCTCCTGATGAAACACCGGAACTGGTTGCCTTTTTCACCAGACCTGAAAGTTTGTGCGGGCTTCACCAACTGGCATTTTTTGTTACCAATGACCCGGAAGTGGTGGTATCGCCCTGGGGAGCGGCATGTACAAGCCTTGTTACATGGCCCATGAAATATCTTGAAAGCGGAAAAAACAAAGCGGTTATCGGCGGATGGGATATATCCGCCCGCAAATTTTTTGCAACGGATGAGCTTTCTTTCACTGTGCCATACTCCATGTTTGAGCAGATGATCGAGCGCTATGAGTCTTCTTTTCTGAAAGAAAAAAACTGGACGCTTGTTCAAAAGAAAATTGAGCGGAGTAAAAAGACTTGGGAAGGCGGGAAATCTTGATTGAAAAGAATATCATACAGATGATTACTGACAGTTTTCCGAACACTCAGGCGATTTATCTGTTCGGCAGTTATGCTGCCGGAGAACATAGGGCTGACAGCGATTTGGATATAGCCGTTCTTCTGCCGCATAACGAAGCCAAACAGTCAAAAGATTTAAGCTTCAGCGATTTGAAATTCCGGCTGTCGGATATTGCAAAGGCTGATGTTGACCTGATCAATCTGCGTCTGGTTTCTACGGTGTTTCAAAATGAAATTATCCATACCGGCAAAAGAATTTACTGCGCTGATGAAACCGCAACAGATGAATTTGAGGCATTAACGCTGTCTTTTTATCAGAAGCTCAATGAAGAACGTGCGGATATTTTAAGAGATTTTTTTCAGACCAACCGGGCTTATGCGGTATGAATGATATAATTATCAATAAAATACAGAGCATCCAAAGATGTATTGAACGCGCCAGAGAAGAATATCAGGCTGACATTGCAGATTTTTCATCCAACTATTCAAGA
>DYRC01000161.1:0-1248 GCA_020718925.1 Desulfonema limicola | reverse complement strand
GATAAGCATGAAAAACGTTGACAGTTCGGTTGTGCAGCATATCGGAACTGAACGATTGACCGTTATTTTCAATGCTGAAAAGATAGAATCTTATCGGATTGACCGGACAAAAGATCCGACCGAAAAACCCAAGACCATGATCGGCGAGTACCCGATTATTGAGCAGGGGGCAGATCTGAATAAAAAACAGTCGGGATTGATAAAGAAACTCATCGCTTCTCCGACAAGTTACGGATTCGGCTGGACAAAGCGGACGCTGCTTCGTCCGTCTTATGCTCTGCGCTTTATACAGGATGCGGAGCAGGTGGAACTTCTTATTGATACTGACAGCCTTCAATGGGGATTTTCTCATAAAGGCAAATTATCAGAGCAGAATATCAGCAAAGAGGCACTGCCTGCGTTATCAAAGCTGTTGGAAAAATTATTCACAAAATAAAAGAAGGAGTTTGCTATGAAGACGCCCAAAATGTTCAGGAATTTTTTTATCAGGATCGCTTTTGTCATCTTAGCGGCGATATTTATTCAAGCGTGTGCTAGCGGTTCGGATTCGCCGACAACAAGCTCTCAACAGCCGCCGATACAGCCGAACACGCCGCAGCCGAATCAGCCGATAGCAGAGCCGCCGCCAGCCGATCCTTCGCTTGCCACGCTTCATCTGATCATTATCGCCGATACACTGGATAATAAAATCGGGCAGTCTGTGGCGGTGGATTCAAAAAATTTTCAGGATTTTTTTCAATCTGTCGTGAACAGCAGTCAGGGAAAAATTTTTCTGAACAAAATTGTGCTTGAAGGACGTGATATTACCCGGAATAATCTGATCGCTACGCTCAACTTTGTTGCTCCGCGAATTAAAAGCAATGATATTGTGGTGTTTTTGTATTCGGGGCATGGTTATCGGATGCAGACAAAGGCTTCCAAATGGCCATATCTGAATACGCGCGAGTATGCTACGGATTTTGATGAAGTGATCACAATTCTGAAAAACAGCAATCCGCGCCAGTTTATTGCCATTGCAGATTGCTGCAATAACTTTATAGACAGAGGAATCAGAACTTCAAAAATCCTCAAAGCACCTGAATCTTTTTTATATAAGGATATTGAGCGCATGTTTCTGCTTCCGAAAACAAAAATTGCCGCCAGCGGCAGCAAAGTCGGACAATTTTCAAGCGGAGATGATGTTGACGGCGGCTTTTTTTCCGCAGCATTTATTTCAAATCTGAGAAAATCATTGCTGTCTTCTGATGG
>DYRC01000160.1 GCA_020718925.1 Desulfonema limicola | reverse complement strand
CTTAAATCCTGATTCAAAAAGAGGGAAAAGGAAAAGATGCTGAAAAAAGTCATTGACCTGCTCTTGACTTCTCAGAAATTTTTCGCTATTTACCACCCAACAATCAAACCAATCTTTACGAGTTATGCCATAGGTCTAAGACCACCCAGACTCAGTTCGGGTGGTTTTTCTATTTTTTGGGAGGATTTATGGCAGCAAAGCTTTTGGTGATTGATAATTACGATTCCTTTACCTACAATCTGGTGCAGATGTTTCGGCAATATCCGCTGGAAATCTGTGTGTATCGCAGTGATGACATTATGCTTGATCAGATTCAATCCATTGCGCCGGATTACGCGCTGATCAGCCCCGGTCCCAAAGACCCGGCTCATGCGGGAATCTCCATTCCCCTGATTCAGCGATTTTACAAAGACTTTCCCATTCTCGGCGTGTGTCTGGGAATGCAGTCTATGAATGAAGCTTTCGGCGGCATTACAGCCCGCGCACCTGTTCCCATGCACGGCAAAACAAGCCAGATTGAGCATCAGAATATCGGTATTTTCAAAGGAATGCCATCCCCGTTTTGCGCGGCGCGGTATCATTCGCTCATGGTCAGTTTTGAGCAAAGCGAATTGGCGGTTACTGCCACAAGTGATGACGGCGTGATTATGGGGCTGTCTCATCCTGAGTATCCGCTTCACGGGGTGCAGTTTCACCCGGAAAGCTTTATGACAGAACACGGATTTACATTGATAGAGAACTTTCTCAAACTCAGCGTAAAAATTACTCTTTGACAAAATAAGTACAGGGTGTTATATCAATCTGAATCGGATAATCATGTTTATCATAAGGAGTAAAAATGAAACGCTTTTTTTTGTCAATAGTCGTGTATGTTTTTATGTCAGGCATGGCATACAGCGATGAAGTCCGCACTTGGACAGATGCAAACGGTGTAAAGCATGTTCTTACCATCACCAGAGAAGTACAGAAAAGCACGGAATCAGGTAATGACTCAGAACAAAGCACCGCAGCAGATCAGGGAACTCAGAAATTGCAGAATCAACCCGCAAAAAAGCAATCCGCGCCTCAGAAAACGAAGACTGAAAAACAGAACGCTCTGCCCCAGGGCGTTAATCCGAATGGCTCGTTTCAATTTGATATAGACAGCCATAAGCCGAAGTTCTGAAGACATTCACCCGGAAGTGAATTTCCGGGCTATTATATGTCGTCCCTATGGGACTCTCTTGTGTCCCGTAGGGACAATCCATAATAGCGCGGCAATTTATTGCCGGGTTTTTATCGAAGGTGTTTGAGGAAAGAATATGAAACAATGGATGCTGTTTTTCTGTGTTTTTCTGTCTATGGCGTCAGGAGCAGTGTCTGCTGAAAAAAAGCCGATACTTGTCTGCTCCACAACTCAGGTGGCGGATTTCGCCCGACAAATCGCAGGAGACCGATGCGAGGTTCGGTGCATTCTTGCGCCCGGAGCAGACCCTCATACCTACTCCCCCACGCCCGATGACGCAAAAATGGTCATCAGCGCAGACCTTGCGCTTCAAAGCGGCTTGCATCTGGAAGGAAAAAATTGGATGGCAACGCTTGCAAAGGATGCTAACAAACCTCTGGTTACCTGCACGGACGGCGTATCGTCCATTCAACTGTCCAAAGACGGGCAGACATTTTCAGACCCTCATGCGTGGTTTTCTGTAAAAAATGCCGCTATTTATGTTCAAAATATCTTAAAAGCAATGATCAGACTCGATCCTGCCGGAAAAGCTCAGTATGAGAGACGGGCAAAGCTGTATCTGCGTCAACTCAATGTGTTGGATGGCTGGATCCGCGAACAACTTGAAACGATTCCGCCGCCCAGACGGATTCTGGTTACCAGCCACGATGCGTTCAATTATTTCTGTCGTGAATATAAATTTAACGCGCAGCACGATTATCTCAGCCTTGCACCGGTCGGCTGGTCAACCGGCGGTGAAGTCGGCGCGGGCATGACGCCGGATCGTTTCAAAACCGTAGCTGAATCTGTCAGAAAATACGGCGCGGCGGCGGTATTTGTGGAAACCAGCGTCAATCCCAAGCTGATTCGGGAAATTGCCAATGAAACCGGCGTTAAGGTGGGCGGGACATTGTATTCGGATTCAATGGGAGAGCGCGGAAGTGCCGGAGAGACCTATATCGGCATGATGCGTGAAAATGTTCTTGCGATTTGTGAATCTCTGCAATGAAAACAGGCGGTATTTATATGAAAGATCAGGATTCTGCTGCCCGCGCCCGCGCCCTGCGGGCAGTTATTTGGGTGTTTTACCCTTTCTTTTTTATCGGATTTACGCTATGCTATTTTAATTACGATTTGCCGTTTCTTGTCAGCATTCTTATATCATCAGCGATTGCCGCAGTGATTGCCGGAGGTATCAGCCCGATAGTCATGTTCATTGTGAACAGAACCGGTGATGTTGCAGGCAGGATTCTTACCGGACAAAAGGCATCGTGGACTATTCGGGAACGGCTTCAGGCTGATTTTGACAAAGCCAGACATTTTACGGCAAAGAAAAACTTTCAGCAGGCACTTGAACTTGTCAATGCTATTCTTGAACAGGATTCAGATTGGTCAGAAGCATTATTTCTCAAAGCCCGGATTCTTTCCGAAGGGTTTGGGAATACTGCCGGAGCAAAGGGCTATCTTGAGAAGATACTTGAAAAAGAAGCAGATAAAAACAGCACAATTTGCCGCTGGGCATCTGAGCTTTATAGAAAGTTGAGCGATAAGCAGTTGTAAGGAGATTGAAAACATGAGACGATATGTCATTTTACTGATAGGTTTATTGATGTGCGGGTGCGCGGTGCTGCCCAAGCCTATGACCATGAGTCAGATTGAGCAGCGCGTGGATAAAGACATCAAGGAAATGTATGCCAATCAGGAGCCGCTGACCTCGCCCTTGAACATCTATGACGCGATGGCACGGGCTATCCGATATAATCTTGATCATCGGCTTAAATTGATGGAAACGGCGTTGGCAAGCAAACAGGCTGATCTGTCGAATTTCGATATGCTGCCAAAAGTGGCGACATCTGCCGGATATAATTTCAGAAACAACGAAAGCGGCGCGTACAGTATATCTTTGCTGACCGGCAGGCAGTCCTTAGAGGCGTCCACGTCTGAAGAGCGCACAACTCAGACCTTTAATATCGGCATGTTGTGGAATGTGTTGGATTTCGGCGTGAGCTATGTCCGGGCGCGTCAGCAGGCGGATAATCTTCTGATTGCCGAAGAGCGGCGGCGCAAAGTCTTGCAGAACATCATTCAGGATGTGCGCTATGCGTATTGCCGGGCGTCCAGCGCGGAGCGTCTGCTTCAGGAAATGACCAATCTTTTGGAACGCGCAAAATCCGCATTGGAGCGATCCAAAAAAATCTCTGATGAGCGTCTCAAGCCCCCTAAAGAATCGCTGGAATATCAGCGCGAGCTTCTTGAAAATATCCGGCTGTTGTGGGGATTGATTCAGAATTTAAGCCCTGCCAAAACCGAATTGGCAACCCTGATGAATTTAAGCCCCGGCACAAAATTTCAGGTCATTGAACCGGAGTGGAATTCGCCGGATATTCCGTTATTCAACAATCCCATTGAAAATCTGGAGCGGCTGGCAATGGCGTATCGCCCCGAACTTAGGGAAGAAGATTATCGGGCAAGCATCAGCGCGCTTGAAGCCCGGAAAGCCATCTTGGAAATGCTGCCCGGACTCAATCTCAATTTCGGCTATAACTACAACAGCAATGATTTTCTCTATCAGAAAAGCTGGTGGGATGCGGGAACAAAAGTGTCGCTCAACATCTTCAAATTAGTATCAGGTCCCGCGTCATATCGTGCGGCAAAAAGCCAGCAGGAAGTGGATCATACCCGCAGACTGGCGTTAAGCGTGGCAGTGCTGACGCAGGTTCATCTGTCGCGGCAGCGATACGGCATGGCAATGGAAGAATACAACGTTTCCAGAATGTTGGATGATGTGAACAACAAGCTTGATGCTCAGACCGCAGCAGCGGGTTCTGTGGGTAAAGCGGATGAACTGACGGTCATCCGAAGTGCCACCAATGCGCTGGTGGCAAAGATGCGCCATCATCTGGCATTCACAGAACTGCAAAATGCCGCAGGACGGATTTATAATTCTATCGGGCTTGATCCCCTGCCCGGTGCGGTCGGCACTGCCGGAGTCGGCGCATTGTCAAAATCATTAGAGCAATCGTTTAAAGAATGGGGACGGATTCTGAACGAACCCCGTCAGGTACGCATGTCAGATGTGGAGAAATCCATGCCCGGCACCGGGACTGTCAAGCTTGAAAATATCGAAATACAGGAAGAACGGGAGCGTCCGCCGGATGCGGTCAGCGGTCTGATTGAAGAAAATCTCAAAACAACTGCCAAAACCGCAGAAACGTCTGGCAAAAAGGTATCTATCCGCACGGATGTGGCAGATATTTACGCCGAGCCTTCTGTCAATTCCAAGATTAAAATTCAGGCATTTATGGGCGAGCATTACAAATTGATAGATTGGTCGTCCAAAGGCTGGCTTAAAATCGAACTCAACGACGGATCAGACGGATGGATTCCGACCGTTATGATTCGCCCGGTGCTTAACGGCGAAAAACAGCCCAAAGTCGAGCAGGTGGCAAAAAAAGAGCCACCGAATGTCAGCGATGATCTGCCGCTCAAAGAACGCGAAGAATCTCCGCAAGAAACAGCAGCAGCAAAAGAGGACGTTAAAGAAGAAACAGAGCAGGCAGCCAAAGGCGATCAGCAAATCAAAGAGGCACAAATGCTGATTATCACCATCAAAAAAGCCAACATCCGCACAGGTCCGTCGCCGCTGCATCCTGTCAAAAAGATAGAGGAAAAAGGCGCGCGCTTCAAAGCCACCGGCATTATGGGCGATGAATGGTACAGAATACAGATGAACGACGGCACTGAAGGCTGGGTTCATAAAAGCGTGGTGTCTGTGCTGACGGGGGTGTGATAAGATTCTTTTTATGCTGTTAAAATCATTATGATTTGTATATCGAATCTTAATTCCCGGCTACCAAACTCCGTGAACATGTGGATAATCCAAAATTTTGCGATCAGCGGTCAGAATAGTAAAATTTCTCAGTCTTGCCGTAGCAGTGATGATGCGGTCTGCCGGATCAGCATGAAAAGTACCGGGAAGTGAAAATGCTTCTTCAATGATGTCCAGATCAATAGTTTCTATCTGCCAGCCGTTGAGATCCACATAATACCTGAACCATTTTTTCCACGGTCGATCCAAAACAATACGCCCCCGTTCTGTTGCACACGCGATTTCCGCAGCACTGATCGGTGAAACGAATATTTCAGAATTGCTGTCTTCCATCAGAACCTTTGTTGACTTGGAAAGGGACGCCGAATCAGAAATTGCCCAGATAATACAGCAAGTATCAAGGAGCAGCTTCATTCTTTCAGCATATCCCAATTATTTTCAGGAATCATCGGCTCGGTCAGATTTCCTTTAACCTGCACAGTTCCATGTCCGCAGCCTAATATGGTCTTATTTTTCTTTTCTTTGATTTCATAATAAGGAACCAGACGGGCAATCGGGACATTCCGCCTCAGAATCTGCACAATTTCTCCATGTTCCGCAATGGAAAGAATTTTACTCAGATTATTTTTCAATTCACCGACAGAAGCGACTTTCATGATGTTCTTTCAATCCTTCCGAATTTAGCTCATGTCTTTCAACCGCGCCTATTATCGTGCCGCAGGGCTATGAGGCAGAGAAACGATAGAATCAATTACGCTTTTATAAACTCAAGAGCTTTTTTCATTCGTTCATGCAAATTCCTTCTAATTTGTGAGTTACTATCACCGGTATCAAGAGCATCCTCAAATACCTGAATTTCATCAGCAAGACCCGATTCCATTTTTAATAGCTTATCTTTTTTGACTTTATCCGCTTGGAATTTTGTTTTTTCTATTAAAACATCAAGAACCAACTTACTGACTCTGAACAAATCATCATAATTCGATCTGACTCGCTCCTCAACCCATAATACAAAAGAATCTACCGAATCAATTTCAGGATTGATTTTTCGGAGTTCTCGCATTGAATGTTTAGCAGATTCAAGTTCTTGATCATTGTTAGCGGATTCCGCTTTCCTGATTTTTGCCAGTTGTTCATCATTCACCCGATCTACGGATTTTCCTAATCGGTCAAACAAAAATTTAATCCCAGCACCAGCGGTTGCTGTGGTGAGTAATTCGATAATCATGATTTTTTTCCTTTCATTTGGAAATATTGGCGATGTGATTTCAAAGGTGTCTCCATTACCTACTTCTTTTATAATTTTAATAGTAATACTACTAATATATTTTCTAAATTTCTCTAATAACTCTGCTGTAGAATGAAAATCGGAAATCGCCATCTCCGAAATAATTATCTTAACATTTGTATCATTATTGTTTTGTATTTCAATATTAATTCGATTATTTTTACATAATGGTATAGCAATATCTAAAACATCATTAATCACATCAAGAACTCGTTTATCAACTTTATAAAGTTTCTTTTGTGTCTCATTATAATTAATACTGATTCCTCTATCTCTATATTTATCCTCTTTTTGTTTAACAATATCGGCTATTACACCTTCCAACTCAGCAGATTCTGGTATATTGTTAATTAAAAAATCAAGAAGAGAGATAGCTGATGCTACATCCTTATCAATTATATCTATATGACCTATAATTTTTGGGGTACCACTGCTCCTTTTGCTTAAATGTTTTTTAACTATAAGAAACCAGCCGCTCACTGGGGATAACTTTCCTATAATTGTCTGTGCTATATTTTTAATTCTTGCTCCATCAAGGTTATCAATCAAACTTTCCATTATTCTCTGATTTCCCCTCAATAGCTTTTTTATCCTGAATAGAAGAATATATTTCTATTAACGACTTTTCTAAATGTTCCATAAAATCATCAGATTCACCTTTAATAAGTATTTTCTTGATGTTAGGATATTCCTCTATATATATGTTAGGATTTCCTATAATAAAGCCGGAAATCAAAATAATTGGTAAATCAGGAAAGTTTTTTCTTAAAAAAAGCAATAATTTTCGTCCATTTGCTATGGATGAAGAGCCTTTTCTGAGAATTTTTAAATCCATACATATAATTTTATAGCTGTTATCCTTAAGTTTTTGAGTAGTTTCTTCATAACAGCCTGAAATATCATAAGAATATATATCATCAACAGATGTTGTGATAATATCCTTCCATCTTGGATCGTCATCAACTATCAGCAAATCAAATTGCATTTCGTTATTCAGCATATTTCTCCTCATTCAATAATTTGAAAATTTCTTTGCTGAATACCTCAATGTCAAATGGTTTTCCATTAGGAGCCTTTTCATAATAGCCATCTGCCTTATAGAAATTCACAGCCTTCTCTTTTTGATCGTGATCCGGGTATCCGGTCAGAATGATAGCTTTTATTGAAGGCTGCTGCTTTTTAGCCTCTTTTAATACCTCCATACCCTGAATATTATACGACGAAGCATCAACCAATCGCATATCAAGAATTGCAATATCAAAAGAGTTACGTTTCAACAAATCAACAGCTTCTTGAAAATTAGTTGCTGTTGTAACTTTATGACCATCATCTGTCAAAATAACAGACAATAATTCCCGCCAATTAGGCTGATCATCCACAATAAGAATATTTCCCTTCATAGCATCCTCCGAAAAAAATCATTCAATAGGCAAGGTAATCGTGAATGTAGTCCCTTCGCCTTCTTTGGTATTTACCACCTTAATATTTCCTTTCATGCTTTGAATAATACTTCGCGCTCTCCAAAGACCGTATCCGGTTCCTTTTTTATCAGTCCAGAAACTTTTGCCGTATTCAAAAATGGAATCAATCTTATCTTGCGAAATACCACAGCCTGTATCGGAAATATCAATTTCTACATACTTTCCTTCTTTATTTTTTATATCAACCGTAATTTTCCCCCGACCTGAAATCGCCTTAACGCCGTTCTCTATAACGCTGTATATAGCAACAGCTATCTGCTCTTTAATTCCATAAACAGGAAATAAATCATCTTCAGGATCATTGAATATGATTTTAATATCCGGTAAGACCATCATTTCAACCTGAGCAACAATAGCCCCCACAACTTCTTCCATATCAATTTTTTCAGGTTCGGAAATGGGTTTTCTCAATTCATTAGCTTCATTAAGGAGAAGTCCTGTATCTTGATTAATTTTATCAAGATATTCAATAATTTTAGAATCGGGGTTGCTCTCTGATTTCAGTTTTCTTTTAATCAATGATATCCACGCTGGAATTGTTCCTGCCAAATTATTCATTTTATGGATAAAATCCATAGCAATACCACTTTTAACTAGTTCGCGTTCCCTGTTTGCAATTCCCTCTTGGGCATTTTCAAGCTCTGCGGTACGTTCTTTAACACGCATCTCAAGGTTATCATAAAGCCGAGCATTACCCAAAGCAATTGCTGCAATATCAGCCATAGCTTGAAGGATTTCAAGGTCGTCTTTGGTATAAACATATTCCTGTGATTCATTATAAGTAGCGACAACGCCAAGAACTTTCTCATTAGCTATCACCGGAACCCCCATCCATGATGGTAAAGCCTTCCCCGTGTATTCTTTATGACCCGGCTCATTGTACCAAGCATCAGACTCAGCCCATGTAGGATGAAATAAAGACTTCTTATCTCGGATTATCGCTTCGGTCTTACCCATTCCACCTGAACGCGGCTTATACCTCTTATCTTCATTAACATTGATCTGTGTACCTTCCACATAAGCAAGACCAAATCGTACAATATCAGTTTTTTCATCATACAACGCAATATACATATTGCTTGTATCCATCAATTCGGTTGCGTTTTCATAGATTAACCTCAAAATTCCATCTTCATTCAACTGAATAGCAGAAGTTAATTTCTGAGCAAGTTTAATCAATACTTCTTTGCGATGATTTAAATTTTCTAATTGCTTTGTACGTTCTT
>DYRC01000159.1 GCA_020718925.1 Desulfonema limicola | reverse complement strand
TCCTGATTCAAAACATTTGACATTTATTCCGAAATGGTGTCTCTTATGCTCTATGACTTCACCCCGAATACTTTTAGCGGCTTATGACCTGCATCCCAAAAAGCAGTTGGGACAGAATTTTCTTTGTGATCCGTCTGTGGCTCAGATGATTGCAGACCGGGCGGGTGTCTGCCCTGATGATGTGATTATTGAAATCGGCGCAGGACTCGGCGCGTTGACCATTCCGCTGGCGCATATTGCAAAAAAGATTTATGCGGTGGACAAAGACGCGGCTCTGCTTGGGATATTGAAAACAGAGATAGAAATTCATTCCCTGTCAAATGTTTATCTGCTTGAAAAAGATATTCTCAAACTGGACTTTTGCCAAATTGCCGCAGAGGAAGGAAGTTCTGTGCTGGTGATGGGAAATCTGCCCTATAATATTTCATCTCAGATACTGATTCAACTGATGGCGGCAAGAAGCTGTATTGTCCGGGCAGTGGTGATGTTGCAGCGCGAACTTGCCGAGCGGATTACCGCGCGTCCCGGAGGCAAAGATTACGGACGGATTACGGCAATGCTGCGTTACTGTTCAGACATCCGAAGCCTTGGAATTATCAAATCCGGACAGTTCTTCCCAAGACCCAAAATAGATTCCGAAGTGGTTGACATCCGATTTCGTGCGCCGATGTATCCGGCTGAAGATGAATCGCTGTTGTTCAGGGTTATCAAAGCCGCATTCGGTCAAAGGCGGAAAACCCTGAAAAACGCGCTGATCGGAAGTGAGCTGCATCTGTTGCCGCAAGCCGCGCAAGCTGTTTTGGAGCAGGCGGATATTGATCCGATGCGTCGGGCAGAAACATTGGAAATTGACGAGTTTGTCCGATTAAGCGATCAGGTCAGTGCTTTGCCGGAAACCGGATCATATTGCTGAGTATCTAAAAAAGCAAAGCTGAGATAAATCATAGCGCCTTGCTGCACCATGTCTGAAAGATCCTGTCCTCTTATTTCCGAAACATTTTTGCCGAATAATCGGATAGTTCCCACGCGATCCATATCCAAAATGGTCTTGTCAAACACTTTCCGATGAAGCCCGGCACCGATTCTGATTTTATCCAATGCGTATTGCGGCAGATCGCCCAAGTCTGCGGCTGCCTGCCGAATGGCTTGTTCTGCTTTCCATCTCATCTTTTTTCCCTTTTCAATTCCGCCAGCGTAGCCCCCCAGCCTCCGGCTTCCGGCGGAGCGTCCTGAAATGAAATAACGTTGGGATGTTTATCCAGCAGCCCCTGTACCCGCTTTCTTAAAAATCCCTGTCCTTTTCCGTGAATGATTCGCACTGAAAATATCCCTTTTTCCATACACGCGTCAATATAATCTTCAATCAGATATTGGATTTCTTTGGGATTGAACGTATGCAAATCAAGAATGTCTTCAATCGGCAATATCATTTCAAACTTCTCCTGTTTGAAAATTCTGTAAGCGTTTATTTATTTTATGAGTTACGCAGTTGAAATCCGAAGGATTGATATGATTATAGAAAAGATATGCAGTTACAGAACAGAATCCCGAAGGGATGACATATTTCACCCCTTCGGGGTTATGAACATTGCCCGTCCGGGTTTCTATAATCATCACACCCCTTCGGGGTTATTGAAATTCAACTGCGTAACTCCTATATTTATACGAATCCGAATAAAAAATATATTGCTTTTTATCAGAATTTTTGCAATTATAGAACGATTTTTGCTATCAGGCATTGCCTGAAATCAGGCCAAGGGGGATGAGTTTTAGGATGGAAGACGCTGTAATTAACAACGAAACCGTAGTAACAACAGAGAAGCATGACGTTGCGGGAATCAACATACCCGCCGGAATTAAAATCGCTCCGGAAATGGGAAAATTGATGGATTTGTACGAAGAAAGTTTTAAACGCTTTGCCGAAGGCGAAGTGGTTACCGGCAGAATTATTTCTGTGGATAAAGACCATGTATTGGTGGATATCGGCTATAAATCCGAGGGGCAGATTCGGATACACGAATTTACGGATGAAAACGGCAATATCACGGCAAATGTCGGCGATATCGTAGAAGTGATGGTCGAATGGTGGGATGATGACGAAGAAGTCGTTGTTTTATCAAAAGAAAAAGCCGCCAAAATCAAAGTGTGGGATGAAATCAAAAGAGCTTATGATGAAAACGGCATTGTCGAGGGCGTAATTACCAACCGTGTCAAAGGCGGTTTTTCTGTGGATATCGGCGTTGCGGCATTTTTACCCGGCTCGCAGGCGGATTTGCGTCCTATTCGCAACCTTGACGAGATGGTCGGAAAAACATTCACGTTCAAAATTCTCAAATATAACCGTAAACGCAGCAATATCGTTCTATCCAGACGGGTCATCCTTGAAGAAGAGCGCGAAAAAGCCAGAGTAGCCACACTACAGGCTATCGAAGAAGGCAAAATTATTGAAGGCGTCGTCAAAAATATTACAGAATACGGCGTATTCGTGGACTTGGGCGGAGTGGACGGGCTGCTTCACATCACCGATATTTCATGGGGACGAGTCAAGCATCCGTCAGAACTCTTTTCAGTCGGCGATAGTATCAACGTCAAAATTTTAAGTCTGGATTTGGAAAAAGAGCGGGTATCCCTGGGCATGAAACAACTGGCTCAGGATCCCTGGTCAAGTGCTTCCGAGCGGTTTCCTGTCGGAACAAAAGTTACGGGCAAAGTGGTCAGCTTAACCGATTACGGCGCGTTTGTGGAACTGGAAGAGGGCGTCGAAGGCTTGATTCATGTGTCTGAAATGTCGTGGACCCGTAAAATCCGGCATCCGTCCAAAATGGTTTCGGTCGGTGAAGAAATTGAAGCCGTAGTGCTGGACATCAGACCTGAGAGCCGGCGTATTTCCCTTGGCATCAAGCAGATTGTTCCCAATCCCTGGGATATGATCAGCGAAAAATATCCTGTCGGCACAACCATTGAAGGCAAAATAAAAAATATCACAGATTTCGGGCTGTTTATCGGCATTGATGAAGGTATTGACGGATTGGTGCATATTTCGGACATCTCATGGACCAAACGCATCAAGCATCCGGGGGAATTGTATAAAAAAGGCGATGTGGTTCAGGCTATCGTGTTGGATATTGATAAGGAAAACGAGCGGTTTTCTTTGGGTGTCAAACAGATGCACTTAGATCCCTGGGATACGGTCGGACAACGCTACATCGTGGGCAGAGAAATTACCGGCACAATTACCAATATTACGGATTTCGGTGTTTTTGTGGAATTGGAAGAAGGCATCGAGGGATTGGTGCATATCTCTGAAATCAGCAAGGAAAAAGTCAAAACTCCGGCAGAAAAGTACAGGGTCGGGGAGGTGATTACCACCAAAGTGATGAACATCAACAGTGATGAGCGTCGGATCGGGCTTTCCATCAAACGGCTGGATACGGATGAGGATCAGAATGTGTTAAGCGATTACGTCAATAAAACAAAATCCGCGCCTTCAGATTTCGGCGAAATCCTGAGAGAAAATCTTCAGGAAAAAATGGCTGAAAAGTAACTCTTTATGAGATTTGACGTTTCAAGGGGCGGTTATAAAGCCGCCCTTTTTTATTGAGATAATTCTGAATTATCACACGGCAATAAATTGCCGCGCTATTATGTCTTGTCCCTACGGGACATAAAAGAGTCCCATCGGGACGACACATAATAGCCCGGAAATTCATTTCCGGGAAAGAGCGGTTATTTTTCAGGTTTGATATTGAGATACTCCCGAAATAAACAATCACTTCTTGACGTGAGCTTCAAGGTAGGATATTCCTACCGGGAAATACCTTTTTTGCCCCATTGATCTTGGTTCGGATTATGGTTTAACCTTCAGACATCGGTTATGATCAGGAGGATACGGTTTTGGCATTTGTCAGCAGAAAAGATAATTTTGTTCAAATCAAAATTGTGTATTACGGTCCCGCCATGAGCGGAAAGACAAGCAATCTTGAATATATCTATAAGAAATTTCCCGGCAGGATCCGCTCTGATATGGTCAGTATCAGAACACATGGGGATCGGACGATTTTTTTTGATTTTGCGCCGTTTGAGGTGGGGAGCGTCCTTGGATTCGATGTCAGGGCGCAACTTTATACTGTTCCCGGGCAGGTGAGATACAACGCCACCCGGAAGTTGGTGTTAAAAGGCGTTGACGGCGTTGTGTTTGTTGCTGATTCCAGAGTTGCGCGGCGTGAAAAAAATTTCTCTGCCCTTAAAAATCTCCATGAAAATCTGAAAGATGAAAAAAAAAGTATCTTTGAGATTCCTTTAGTGCTGCAATATAACAAACGAGATATGACCGATGTGCCGCTGATGCCGACCGAACTGATGGAAAAGGAGTTGAACAGCCGTCTTAAAGTTCCCTCTTTCGGCGCAAGCGTTGTTACCGGAGAAAATATCATTCCCTCATTAAAAAAAATCATTGCCGAAACCATTGTTTCTTTGCAGAAAGCGCTGAAAGAATGACAGGTTTTTCTTGACACTTTTTTGAAAATCAAAGTATTATAAAGATAATGAATTACAGACATATTTCTGTCATGCCGAATGAGGCAGTTGCGTTTTTGGATTGCAAGCCGGGGAAAATCATCGCTGATTGTACGCTCGGCGGGTCCGGGCATTCGTCGGCTATTTTGGAAAAAATTCCGGGCGGTGTGCTGATTGGCATAGATCAGGATATTGCCGCCATAGACCATGCAAAGAACGTATTGAACAGCACAAGCGCGGAGCTTCGGCTGTTTCACGGCAACTTTATTGATTTGGCAGCATATTTATCAGAGATGAATCTTGCCGGCGTGGATGGAATCCTGATGGATTTGGGATTGTCTTTATATCAGCTTGAAGCAAGCGGCAGAGGATTCAGCTTTCAGCGGGATGAGCCGCTTGATATGCGGATGAATGCCGAAGGCGATGATCTCAGTGCCGAAGATATTGTCAATACCGAATCGGAAGAAGAGCTTGCCCGAATTTTCAAGGAATACGGCGAAGAGCGATATGCCCGGCGGATTGCAAAAAGTATTGTTATCATAAGAAAGCAGACGCGGATTTGCTCGTCTCTCCGACTGGCACATATTGTCAGCGATGTTGTGCCGAAGAAAGGCGTATCCCGCATTCATCCGGCAACCCGGACATTTATGGCATTGCGGATTGCGGTGAACAAAGAACTGGAGCGGCTTGACGCATTTATGGCACAGGTCAGCGGATTATTGAATCCGGGCGGGCGGTTATGTGTGATTTCCTTTCATTCGTTGGAAGATCGGATCGTAAAGCATGGGCTGAAAGCATTGGCAAAAACCTGTATCTGTCCATCAGATTTTCCGATATGCGTCTGCCGGCAACAGGCAAAAATGCGAATCTTAACCCCTAAGGCACAAAAGCCTTCGGAGGCTGAAATTTCTGCCAATTCTATGGCAAGAAGCGCAAAACTCAGAGCAGCGGAGAAAATATGACTAAAAAACCGGATAATCAACGATTCAGAGGAATGGGGACATGGTTTCTGCTGATGTCTGTTTTTATAATACAACTGCTGTTTTATACCTGGTGCAGGGTTCAATGTACGCAGGTGGGCTATGAAGTTTCCAAAGAAGCCGCTCAACATCAGCGTCTTTTAACCTTTCAGAATCATTTGAAAGTCGAACTGGCAAGCCTAAAATCTCCGGAACGGCTGGCAAGCATCTCAACCTCCCGGCTGGGACTTGTCAATCCTTCTTCCGAACAGGTGGTGATTCTGCCATGAAAACAACAGAAAAAAATGATGTGAATCTGAAGATTTCGATTGTCGGCATTTTTTTTATTCTTTCATTTTCGGTCATCTGTGTAAAAGCCGTTCATGTTCAGGCATATCAGAACGCATGGCTTTCCCATAAAGCAGCCGGCGAATATGAGCAGTCTTTTACGTCTTTCGGCAAACGGGGAACGATTTTTGACGCCGGAGGCAGAGAATTAGCCGTCAGCGCGGAAGTGGTTTCCGTTGCCGCATATCCCCGCCGCATCAAAGACCCGCAGACCACCGCACGGGTTCTGTCCGGAGTGCTTGAATCAGATACAGATGGCATATATGAATCCCTGACCTCGAAACGCTCGTTTGCGTGGATCAAACGTCAGATAAGCCCCCGACAGGCTGAGGCGGTGAAAACGCTTGATCTGGAAGGAATTGATTTTATTTCGGAGCATAGCCGTTTTTATCCGAACCGAAGCCTTGCCGCGCAGGTGGTAGGATTTTCAGGCATAGATGAGCGGGGCTTAGACGGCATTGAATTTCATTATAACGATGATCTCAAAGGATCGGATCAGCGATTTAAAATCATTACGGACGCATTGGGCAGGGGCTTTGAATCCGAGTCTCCGAACACATTCGGCGTGAGCGGACACAACATCGTGCTGACGATTGACCGGACGATTCAGTATATTACGGAAAAAGCATTGGAAGAAGCAGTATTGAATTTCTCAGCCAAATCAGGCGTGTCTGTCGTGATGGATCCCAAAACCGGCGCGGTGCTGGCAATGGCAAATTATCCCCAGTTCAATCCCAATCGCTATAAGGATTTCGGAAGAGAAGTATGGCGGAATCGCTGCGTAACAGACGCATTTGAGCCGGGGTCCACCATGAAAATTTTCTCTGCTTCAGCGGCTATCGAATCCAAAATATGCACACCGAACACGATTTTTTATTGTGAAAACGGACAATATACCGTAGGCAGCAATGTAGTTCATGATACCAAATCACACGGATGGCTGCCGCTTCATAAAATCGTCAAATATTCCAGCAATATCGGCGCGGTAAAAATCAGTCAGACCATAGGACCCGAACTGATGTATAATACGCTCAAAGCCTTCGGGTTCGGAGCAAAAACCGGTATTGATTGTCCGGGCGAATCGTCAGGGCACCTGTCTTCATATCATAAATGGTCGAAAATAGATGCGGGAACAATTGCTTTCGGACATGGCATTTCCGTAACCGCCATTCAACTGACCGCTGCGGTGTCTGCAATTGCCAACGACGGTCTTCTGATGAAGCCATATATTGTTCAGTCTGTCAGAGACGAGCAGGGAAATATGGTAAGTCAGTTCGGTCCAAAACCCGTCCGGCAGGTCATATCGCCGGAAACTGCCCGCACCATTACTCAGATGATGATGACAGTGATAGAAGATGGCGGAACCGGAACCAATGCCAGATTAACCGGATACACGGCTTGCGGCAAAACCGGCACATCCCAGAAAACCAACCGCAGGGGCGAGTATAGCAATGAAAATTATATCGGCTCTTTCGTAGGGTTTGCGCCGGTGGAAAATCCGAAAGTTGCCATTCTGGTGGTGATAGATGAGCCGAGAAAAAATTACTACGGCGGTCTTGTAGCTGCTCCGGCATTCAAAAAAATTGCAGAAGCAACACTCAATTATATGAACGTCTCGCCCACTAGCACATCGGATAAACCGACAATCGCACAACAAAATGAGGCAAACGGGTGAAATTTTCCATATTGACAAACGCCATCAGAAAAGACAGCGGCGTAATTCTCAACGGATGCGGCGGAGATGACCATGACATTACTTCGATTCATTATCATGCCCAGAAAGCAGGGCAGGGCAGTTTGTTTGTCGCCATACCGGGTTTCAAAGCAGACGGACATGATTTCATTGATGCCGCAATTGAACGCGGCGCGTGTGCGGTTGTAGGAGAGAAACCCCTCCCCCAGCCCCTCCCCGAAACGGAGAGGGGAGACTCCCCCTTCCCTTTCAGGGAAGGGGTCCGGGGGGTTAGGTCGGTTTCATGGCTGGAAGTGGATAACAGCCGAAAAGCACTTGCCATTCTTTCTTCCCACTTTTATGGAAATCCATCTGAGCATCTCTGTGTGGTTGCCATCACCGGAACCAACGGAAAAACCACAACATCCTTTCTTATGGAAAGCATTTTTGCCTGTGCGGAATTGAACTCCGGCGTTATCGGGACTATCAATTACCGCTATGGTACAAAAAGTTTTGCGAATCCGGTAACAACCCCTGAATCGCTGGAACTTCAGCACATCATGGCAGATATGCGGGATAGCGGCGTTACGCATGTGGTCATGGAAGCATCTTCTCATGCGCTTGATTTGTACCGGCTTTACGGAACTCAGGTTAAGGTCGGCGTTTTTACCAATTTCACGCAGGATCATTTGGATTATCATCAGACAATGGAATCATACTGGGCTTGCAAGAAACGGCTCTTTACCGAGCATCTGGGATCAGATGGAATTGCGGTGATCAATTGCAACGACTTGAAAGGAAAAGAACTTTCAACCACGCTTTCATGCTCTGTGATAACTGTCGGCAATTCATCTGATAATATGATATGGATAAAAGATTATCGTCATGGCTTGAATGGCGTTCAGGGACAGATCGTTACACCCCAAGGGGAATTTGAATTTGCTTCGCCGCTGATAGGCTTTCACAATCTTGAAAATATCCTGTGCGCCGTAGGCGTAGGCGTTGCGTTGAACCTTCCGCTTCATGTCATCAAAGCGGGAATCGAATCGTTATCGCATGTTCCGGGACGCTTGGAGCCGGTTTTAAATGATTTTGAGCGGTTTGTGTATGTGGATTATGCCCATACGCCGGATGCGTTGAAAAATGTCTTATCCTGCTTAAAAAAACTTGCCGGACGCAGGTTGATATGCGTGTTCGGATGCGGCGGAGACAGGGATCGGGGCAAACGCCCGCTGATGGGTGAAATTGCCGCAAGATATGCTGATCTGATAGTCATCACATCAGATAATCCGCGCTCTGAGCCGCCGATGAGCATTATTGATGAGATTTTGCCGGGTGTGCAGAAAATCTGCCCTTATGAATATATTGCTGAGGAATTGTCCGCCGGATTTGAAGCAGGCGGATATATTGTTGAGCCGGATCGCCGAAAAGCCATCAAGCTTGCGATGTCGGTTTCTTATGCAGGCGATGTAGTTCTGATTGCGGGCAAAGGGCATGAAAATTATCAGATTATCGGCGATACAACGCTGCATTTTGATGATAAAGAGGAAGTTATGAAGGTGCTTTCAGATTATTAGAT
>DYRC01000158.1:5853-9084 GCA_020718925.1 Desulfonema limicola | reverse complement strand
TATCTGATGAAAGGTGTTTCCGAATCTTTGGCAGGTCGTGTTGCCGTGATTCAGCTTATGGGACTTATAAACTAAACACTTTAAATCCCTGATTTCCGAAACAGTAAATCACAAACTGCGAAATCTTTGCTTCGGGATATTCCGATGTCAGCCCGGCGACATATCCGGCGATCTGAAGCGTGTCATCCTTCCTCAGCCGGAATTTTTTCACAGTTGTTTTCATCTTTTTCAATTCCGCATTGGAAAAGTATTTGAACTCGATGACAATTCTGGTTCCGGCAAATTTTTCGTGATATTTTCCGACAAATTCCAGATCGGTTCTTCCCTGCGGATATGAGCGTTCCACATTGAATGTGAACCATCTTGACAGATAGCGGCTGCACAGCTCGAAAAATGTGGTGCGGTAAAAGTTTTCATTGACCTGAGCGAAAATCGCTTCCGGCAGTTGCGAGACATACAGTTCCCAGTAATCCGAAAATAACTGCGGTAAATTAAGCGTGTTGACAAAACCCTGCATCATCTCCGCATATTTTGTGGATACGTCAATCCTGTGGATTTCATTGAAATATTCCACAAAAATCTGGCGCATGTTCAGATTCGGCAGTTTGAGATAAAAATCGTCATGCCGGGTGAGCATTCCCAGATAGAAAAACGAAACCGGAAAAAAGCTTTTTTCAAAGAACTGAAACATATTGAATTTCGTGCTCAGAAGATTTTTGTCATATCCGATTGTATTTTCGGTTGAGAGTCTGGTAACAAATTCTTCGGTATTTTGAGGATTTGCCCCTGTTAAGCGTCTGACCCATGAAAGATCAGTCCGCAGGTTCATGTCTGTCAGTAATTCGGGAATCTGTCGGTGACGGGTAAAATATTGCAGAAAATACATCAGGATTGTCGAATTATAGAGAGCCTGCCCCTGAGAGCTGACAAAATGATAGCCGTTGTAATGATTTCTGATCAGCGTATTCACATCTTCTCTTGTCGATGGAGCGAACTCATAGTCTCTGTAAATCTCATCCAGCAGACAATCAACCTCGGACTGAGTAAAGCCGAGCATGTTTTCAAATTCCGGATCAAGCGTAATGAAATTGGCTATATTGAAGCCTGACGCCAGATCGTCAATGGTGATCGGCAGAACGCCGGTGATGAACACATTGGCAATCGCGCCGGTTTTCCTTCCTTCTTTCATGGTTTTGAAAAAGGTTTTCAGAAAACTGTCATCCCGCGTCAGTTCGCAATACATACGGTCTTTATGAGCGATAATCAGTTGGTTGGCAAAATTGTCGTATTCGTCAATGATGACATAGAGTGCGGGAAAATTTTTTTTCCGAATCAGTTTCAGAACGCTTTCAAGGTTGGCAGACGCGCTTTCTTTGAAGTCGGTCTTTATCTGATCCTGAAACCAGTTTTCCGATAGTCCTATCATGGTATCCATGCACAGGTTGCAGATATGATTGAAACTTTTCTCAATATCCGCAATATCCCCTGTCGGTTCGACAACTGAAAAATCCAGATGCAGCACGAAAAAGGAATTTCTGAGGGGCGTGGGATTCTGCCCGATATAAGTATGCCCGAACAGCCGTTCAAAATCATCTTTCTGCCGGATGTTGTAGTAACATTCCAGAATCCGGCACCACAGAGATTTGCCGAATCTGCGCGGACGCAGAAAAACCGGATTTTCAACCGATTCCAGTTTCTCAATATATTCGGTTTTATCAACAAAGTAACCGTTTTTGTTTACGATTTCTTCATAATCAGCACTTGCGTACAGAATGCGTTTTTTCATCATCATCCTCCGTTCAGAAAAGCAATCGCAGCAGCACAAACAGCGCCAAGCCGATGGTGAATGGCAGCAGGGTAAAAAACGCTTTTTTGTAAAACAGTAATTCCTGCATCTGAACGCGCTGATGCCGGGTCGGGAGTTCTTCTTTTTTCTCAATTTCAGTCGAATTTAAGAATCGTTCAATATCGCGGGCTTTGATCCGCTGCCCATTTGCAAGCAGAACGTCCCGATATTTTTTCATTTCAGCAATCAGCTTCTTCTTATCTTTTTCAGAAGAATATTTTCCTTTGGCATACTCATCTTTAAGATGCACAAACGCCTGATATGCTTCGTTGATGTCGCGATTCGTTTTTTCAACAGATGTTGCTTCTTCAAGTTTCTGTTTTTCAATATCCTGCTGAAGAGATATAATTCCTGCCTCTATGGTCGCAATAAACCCTTGAATTTTTTCCTTTCTGCTCTCATCGCCGATGTCATCGAACAATGCCGCATATCGTTCAAGCTCCTCTTTTTGCCGGATAAACTTGTCCACATTGGCTACGGTTGCAGGCGTGGATTTATAGCTCTGAAACACCGCGCCTGACCGATCAAACAGATATTTTGCCGCATTGCCGCTTCTTTTGCTCAGACTTCCGGCAGCCTCTGTGAGCGAGGTTCTGAGTTTTTGCAGGGATTCATCCAGATAGTCGTCCTGCTGAACTTCAAGCAGTTGCGTTTCAATCGTTTTAAGACGCGCTTTGAGCGGCAGAATATCTTTAAGATAGGCAACCGCAGAAGCCTCGTCTTTGGGCGCGGCGGCGGCGCCGTCAGTCGCGCTTTGCTGAATCGCTCTGACTTCTTCCGCCCAATCATCAATTGTTTTGGCTTTGAGATATTTTTCAGCAAACAGCCGCTTTTTGTCATGCACAATCTGAATAAGGTTTTCATCTTCCAAAGAAATGATTGCCGCACTCAGCAAAGCATCTAATCTGCTTCGCTTCGCCTCATAGTTTCTGAACTCATTTTCCGAAAGGCTGTCTTTATCCAGCCAAAGTCTTCCGCGTTCCTGAATCTGAAAAAAACTGCCCAGCACGGAAGCAAGGCTGCCGGCGATTGTTTTTTTCTGATGACCCAGAACAATCTCTCTGTTTTTATGCTCCAAGATTTCCAGAAGCTTGTCAAAATCCGGTTTTTTGGGCTTTCCGACAAACCGCGCATTGATTTCGGCAATGACGATTTCGTTGAGTTCTCTTTCGATTTTCCGATATTTTTTGTCTGTATCCATCACACTTTCATTTCGTTTCATTGTTTTTTTCTGATAATTCGGGGTGCTGATTTATCTGATCTATCTGATTACCCGATTTTTTTCAATAAAGACTTATCATGTTTAATCCGAAATCGTATTTGAAAAAATCCGTCTGACCTGTCTTGACAAGCTTGAAACATGAGATTATTTTCTACGGTATAAA
>DYRC01000158.1:0-5753 GCA_020718925.1 Desulfonema limicola | reverse complement strand
AACAGGAGGTATTTTTTCCTATGCCAATTTATGAATATGAGTGTTCGCAGTGTGGTAATGTTGAGGAAGCGGTTCAGAAATTTTCTGATGCGCCGCTGACTAGTTGCAAAAAATGTTCGGGACAACTTAGCAAACTCATTTCTCAAAGCAGTTTTCATCTGAAGGGAAGCGGCTGGTATGTTACGGATTATGCAGCTAAAAACTCCGGCAATACACCTGCCAAGCCCAAAAAAGAAGAGACCGCGACTTCAGGCACTGACAGCAAAACCACCAGTGCGGATAAAACTTCGTAGCGCATACCTTGAAGCTCAGATTTTCCAACAAAATCATTATGGCTTGGGGCTGAAAAAAAGTCAGTTCTGACGCCAACGGGTGGATTGTTTTCTTTTGAAAATACGCAGAATTTCGGCGTATTCATGTTTGAAATTCACATTTTAAAATTAACTATATCGGAAAAAGGAGAAGCACAACAATGAGACTCAAACCTTTGCAGGATCGGATTTTGGTTCAGAGAGTAGAAGAAGAAACCAAAACAAAAGGCGGAATTATTATCCCGGACACTGCCAAAGAAAAACCGGCAGAAGGAAAAGTAGTTGCTATCGGAAACGGCAAAATCGGTGAAGACGGCAAAAAGATTGCGATTGAACTCAAAGTCGGGGACAGAATTCTGTTCGGAAAATATGCCGGGACAGAAGTTAAAATTGACGGTCAGGAGTATCTGATCATGCGCGAAGATGATGTGCTGGGTGTGATTGAATAATTTTTTTGAAAATACAGACGGAGGAAAGCTTTAAAGATGGCGGCAAAACTCATCAAATATGATATGAAAGCCCGTGAAGCAATGCTCAAGGGCGTTAAGACACTTGCGGATGCAGTAGTGGTAACACTTGGACCCAAAGGAAGAAATGTCGTAATTGACAAATCATGGGGCGCTCCGACCGTTACCAAAGACGGCGTTACGGTTGCCAAAGAAATCGAGTTGGAAGACAAGTTCGAGAACATGGGTGCTCAGATGGTCAAAGAAGTTGCCAGCAAAACGAGCGACATGGCAGGCGATGGCACAACAACAGCTACGGTTCTTGCCCGCGGAATTTACGAAGAAGGGCAGAAACTGGTCGCAGCCGGAAATGATCCCATGACCATCAAACGCGGAATTGACGCGGCGGTGGAAGTGGTTATCAAAGAGTTGAAGAAAAACAGCAAGCCCACCAAAGAAAAACGCGAAATCGCTCAGGTCGGCACGATTTCTGCCAACAATGACATAACTATCGGAAATATCATCTCCGATGCGATGGAAAAAGTCGGCAAAGAGGGCGTTATCACGGTCGAAGAAGCCAAAAGCATGGAAACCACGATGGAAGTGGTTGAGGGTATGCAGTTTGATCGCGGCTATATTTCTCCCTATTTCATTACCGATCCTGAAAAAATGATCGTATCGCTGGAAGACCCCTTTATTCTCATCAATGAGAAAAAAGTCAGCAATATGAAAGATTTGCTTCCGATTCTGGAGCAGATCGCAAGAATGAACAAGCCGCTGCTGATCATTGCCGAAGATGTTGACGGCGAAGCTTTGGCAACGCTGGTGGTGAACAAACTCAGAGGCACACTGCATGTTGCGGCAGTCAAAGCTCCGGGCTTCGGTGATCGCAGAAAAGCCATGCTCGAAGACATTGCCATTCTGACCGGCGGTCAGGTGGTGTCCGAAGATTTGGGCATCAAGCTGGAAAGCCTGACAGTCAATGATCTGGGACGTGCAAAACGCATCAACATTGACAAAGATAATACGACGATTGTTGACGGTGCCGGAGCGCGTACGGCGTTGGAAGGACGCGTCAAGCAAATCCGCGCTCAGATTGATGAAACCACCTCAGATTATGATCGGGAAAAACTTCAGGAACGGCTGGCAAAACTCATCGGCGGTGTTGCGGTGATTCATGTGGGCGCAGCCACCGAAGTTGAAATGAAAGAGAAAAAAGCCAGAGTGGAAGATGCCCTGAACGCTACCCGCGCAGCAGTGGAAGAAGGCATTGTTCCCGGCGGCGGTGTTGCGCTGGTTCGCTGCATCGAAGCACTGAAAAAAGCCACGTTCAAAGAAGAAGAAAAACTGGGCTTGAAGGTTGTTCTTCGCGCAATTGAAGAACCTCTGCGTCAGATTGCCAACAATGCAGGCGTGGAAGGCTCGGTTGCGATTGAGAAAGTCAAAAACGGACAGGGCGCATTCGGATACAATGCTGCCACTGACGTTTATGAAGATATGATCAATGCAGGCGTTATCGATCCGACCAAAGTGGTTCGTCTGGCACTTCAGAATGCGGCAAGCGTTGCCTCTCTGATGCTGACTACCGAGGCTATGATTGCTGAAAAACCCGATGAAAAGGGCGATATGCCGATGGGCGGCGGCGCTCCGGGCATGGGTGGCATGGGCGGAATGGGCGGAATGATGTAGTCTGCTGTTTTAATTTAAAATATATAAAGCCTTTGCGCCCGTCTTTCGGATGCAGGGGCTTTTTTTATCATAAGGAGAGCGTGTTATGTGCGAAGCCAATGCCTATCTTGTCAAAGGAAACGACAAGGTGCTGCTGATGGAATCTGTGGACAGCGTAGCGCCTTCGGAAAACGGACTGATGTTGGTCAATATTTTCGGCGAGCAGAAATTCATCAAAGGCTATATTGAGTCGTTATCTCTGGTGGATCATAAAATTTATCTGAAAGAGCATCCCAAAGGATGAAAATTGTCATTGCCAAAACTGCCGGATTCTGCATGGGCGTACACCGTGCGGTAGAGATGGCATTGGACGCGCCCGGCAAACATCAGCAGCCGATCTGCACTTACGGTCCTCTGATTCATAATCCGCAGGTCTTGGCACTTTTGAAAGAAAAAGGCGTTTCGGTGATTAACAGCATCCCGGAAAAAGGCTCCGGGACCGTGCTGATTCGGGCGCACGGCGTTCCGCCCCATACCAAACAATCACTTAAAAATTCAGGTTTTATGGTGATTGACGCCACCTGCCCCAAAGTAGTCAAGGTTCAGACCATCATTGCCAAACACGCCAAACAAGGCTATGCCTGCATTATCGTAGGAGATCGGGATCATCCCGAAGTGATCGGGCTTCTCGGATATGGCGGTGAAAAGGGTTATGTGGCTGCAGATATTGATGAAATTGACACACTTCCGGCATTTGATAATGCGATTATTGTCGCTCAGACCACGCAGAACACGCTTCTGTTTGACGGCGTGAAACAATGGGCTGCCCGAAAATTTCCGCATTATAAAATCTTCGACACGATCTGCGATTCCACAGAGCGGCGGCAGGAAGAAGCCAAAGCCTTGTCGGAATCTGTGGATGCGGTAGTGGTCGTTGGCGGCAAAAACAGCGGCAATACCCAGCGCCTTGCCCAGATTGCCACACAAGCCGGAAAAACCGCGTATCACATCGAAACCGAAGAAGAATTGGATTTGAAACGCCTGTGTTCGGCACATACCATCGGTCTTACTGCCGGGGCATCCACGCCGAACTGGGTCATCAAGCGGATTTACCGAAAACTTGAAAGCCTTTCGTTCAAAGATGAAAGCAGTTGGCGCAAAGGACTGTTTTCGCTTCAGTCTATGCTGCTTCTGACCAATATCTATCTTGCATTAGGCGCGGGCTGCCTGTGTTATGCCTGCGCCAAGCTTTGCGGAATATGGCGTTATTCGCCCTACATTGTGATTGCCATGCTCTATGTTCAATCTATGCACATTCTCAACAATCTGATCGGCATGAAGGCGGATCGCTATAATGACCCGGACAGAGCCGCGTTTTATAATGATTATAAAGTGTTTATGGCGGCGCTTGCCCTGCTGTCCGGCGGATTCGGGCTATCCATCGCGGCAAAACGGGGAATTTTGCCATTTTTGCTTTTGCTGCTGATGAGCATATTGGGATTATCCTATAATATCAAACTTCTGCCGGATACCTTCAAATATCAGCGAATCCGGGATATTCCCGGCTCAAAAACCATCCTGATTGCTGCGGCATGGGGCGTGGTAACGGCGTTGTTTGCCCCCTTGTCTCTGAGCGGAAGTCTTGATCTATGCAGCATTTTGGCGTTTAGCTGGGCTGCGTCTCTGGTATTTGTGAGAACTGCATTTTTCGATCTTTTGGATATTCAAGGCGACAGAATTGCCGGAAAAGAGACAATTCCGCTGGTTTTAGGTGAAAAACGAACGTTGACGCTTTTAAAATCCATGCTGATTGCCATGCTGCTGATTTTGCCGTTATCCGGCGCGGCAGGATTGACCTCCGGTTTGGGGCTGCCCCTTTCTATCTGCCCTCTGCTGATTTTTGCCATCATCATAGCGCATGAGCGGGGATATATTCTGCCGGGAATCAAGCTGGAATTTCTGATTGAAAGTCAGTTCATATTTGCAGGCGTGATTACGCTGATCTGGTCATTATTGTCATCTCTGGGGCAGCCGTGAAAAAAATAGGAGGAAAAATGTTCAGAAAAATCAGTATCTGTCTGGTTGCGCTATGTCTGATGATGTCATTTTCAGCAATGGCGGCGGAACACGGTAAAAAGAAATCTGTGAAAAAAGGAATTTTGCTGGTAACATTCGGAACCAGTGTGCCGGAAGCTCAGGTGGCATTTGTCACCATTGAAAAAAAGGTCAAAGCCGCATTTCCTGATCTGCCGGTGCGCTGGGCGTATACGTCTCACGTTATTCGGCATAAACTTGCCAAAGAGGGTAAGCAGCTGGATTCGGTTGAAATCGCGCTTGCAAAAATGATGGATGAGGGATTTACCTATGTAGCGGTTCAGTCGTTTCATATCATCGGCGGCGAAGAATTTCACGGAATGTATCAGAATGCCAAAGCGTTTGCCAGCATGTCTGAGGGAATTGAAAAAATCATCGTGGGTTATCCGCTGTTGGGAACCGAAGATGACATGAAAAAAGTAACAGACGCGGTTATTGAAAATATTCCCAAAGAGCGCAAAAAAGATGAGGCGGTGGTATTTATGGGGCAATGCGTTTTATACCGCGCTGCTCTATCACCTTCAGCAGAAAGACCCGAACATTTTTTTAGGCACAGTTGATGGAAGTCCTACGATTGAGGATGTCAGAACAACGCTGATGACAAAAGGCGTTAAAAAAGCCTATCTGATCCCCCTGATGACCGTTGCCGGAGACCATGCCAGAAACGATATGTCAGGCGATAAAGAGGATTCATGGAAAAGCATTCTCAGCAAAGCAGGAATTACGTCTGTCCCTGTGTTAAAAGGGCTTGCGGAATATGACAATGTTGTTGAAATCTGGATAGAGCATCTGAAGCAGGTTTATGCCCAGTTTAAGTAAGAAGAACTTTGTCTCACGGGCTTGTGCTGTTTCTTGTCTGAATCAGGATTGAAGGATTTTTGAAGGATTAAAGGATGATTTAACTCGCTGACGCTCGTGGCTCAGAGTTGCGAGCGTCAGCGAGTCAGCATTTAAGTGCCTGACGGTCTCAGTCCCGCCACTTTCTGCAAAATATAGCCCAATTCCTCAAGACCGATTTTCCCGTCTCCGTTCACATCCGCATTCAGGTTGACATTGCTGACCGACATCCCTGCAAGAATCCTCGCATCATTCAGGCTGACGTTCCCGTCCCCGTTCACATCACCGGGGATACAGGTTTCGGGTGTGCAGGCTACCGTGAAGCTGATTTCCTGTCCGTAGCTCAGGCTTTCGGGCTGGGATGCTGATGAATCCTGATTCACATTATGAGCATACG
>DYRC01000013.1:25727-28729 GCA_020718925.1 Desulfonema limicola | reverse complement strand
AAGGAGATAGCCACCGCCTTCCAATGCCATGACATAAGCGATGATTCGTTCCCCGTCTTTTATCGTATCAGTGGAAACGATGTTTTTGCTGCTGTTCTGATACAAGAGAAAATTTTCAGCAACAGTTCTGTAATCACTTTCATTCAGATCAGCCCATCCCATAGAGCTGACACCGATTGCCAATACCAAAGCGATAAACATGCTTCGTGTCTTCATGACATTCTCCTTTTCATGATAAACATCTAATTTGTTTGGTTAATTCATCAGATGGTTTCTATAATTTGCAAATTATACGCCTATAAATGACTTTAATTCTTTCTTATATTTATTTTTCAATTGCTTTGAGGCTAATCCGCCATCTTGAATTTTTTTCAGGATATTTGCAGAAAAAGATTTTTTGGGAATAATATGTGCCTTGATAGTCGGATTAATTTCTCTGGCATGTTTATAACCGATAACGGAGTCATGCGTGATAAAATCGTGATCTCCGTTCTTTAATATACACGACGTCTCAGAATGCGGATGTTGAGTTGTTACATTGACACATAGCATATTCCCGTTTTGAAGAGGACAAATTGCAACGAAAAGATGATAATCATTAGGTGGTGTCTGTATTAAAAAGGAATCTCCTGCGTTCATTACGCGTTTTCCTCCTCTTCCAGCAGAATATCTATAGTACCTTCTTTAAAAATATTATTGCGAATGTAACAAATATCTTCTTCTGATTTGTTCATTGCTCTCAAAATATCTTCAATACGGATCCGAACTGAGCTTCCATTCGGATATGTCCATTCCGGGAAAAAATGGGTTAATTTTGAAATTTTCCAAACATTAATCGTACCAAGTATTGCGTATATCTGCTTTATAATATCTTCCTCTTCCTCGCACAATTCATCAGTACCGGGATCGCTCAATAAACTTATCTGATAATCGGAAGGTGATGATATATATTTAAACCAAAGATCGTCAGGTGCGATTTCAGGACCGTGAACAATCAGATCATACACCCTGCTTAATATCGGTCCATGATCCATTGAGTAATATTTATCTCCGGTGATGGTTTCGTACATAAAGTCTAATGCTCTGCGGTCTGCCATATAGAGTAATTTGATTAATTTCATATACTCCATCGGTTTCCCATGTAATTTCAGGAAAAGTCCGGCAGCCTCTACAGTCTTTTCAGGCTGATATTTGAATTCCATGAGTACCTCCCTGCATTGAAATTTTAATAATTTTGTATAACGCCAGATAACAACAACTTTAGTTCGTTGAATATCATTTTGAGAGCGTCTTCTTCAAGGGCTTCTTTATTGACCATTTCGGAAAGCTGAACGCCATCATATCTTCATTAGCCCCCCCGATCAATATGAATTTGCAATCCAAACAGTTCTTCCATGTCTTGTGCCTTACTTTTTTTGTTTGAAGGTGCTGATATCTGCTTTCCAATATATACTCATCGGATCAGCAGAAACAGGCGTAAAATCAAGCGTAAACTCATATTGCAAACCGTGATATTCAGCGCACACCGGCAATTTCAAATCGCTGCTGACCGTAGTACAAGCTGTCGTACCGCTCGGAATCACGGAAATCGTTAACGGATCAATTTTCCAATAAAAACCTGCCGGGTCTGTCTGCAACGGCTTATAATCAAGCTTGAATCCGTATTGAATCCCCTGATACCGGGCGCAGGTAACTCCGATGCCGAGTGAGTCATCCACAGCAAAACAAATGCCGGAAATGTTGGAACTATATTTCGATAATCTGTCGTGGAATACGTCCATATCCTGTACGTCGGTAGTCCGATCAAGGTAATTATTGCTGTCATTCGGATCAATCACAGCAATCAGCGGCAATGAGAAAGAACCCAGTCCTGACGCATAAGGATACCACTCTGTGCTGTTGTCTATATCAGAAAACCAGGGAACAAAGTACTGTTCAATCAGACTTTTAATCGGCGGAGAGGCGGATTCGCAGGCGGTGTATTTCATATACCGGCAGTTCCCGCAGGTTTCTCTTCCCGCAAAGAGCAATATCTTCTTTCCCTGAGTTTTTGCCAAAGAAACGGCGGCGGCTTTGGAAGTATGCCAGACCAGAGCTTTATTTTCGGAAGTATTGGCTGACGTATTGCTGCAAACATTGTCTGTATAAGAAACTGTCGCGGCGGGATATTTTGTCGTATCCCAGACGTGATCGATCATTTCAGAATCTGATTTTTCAAAATAGGTGTAACGTATTCTGCCGGCTACATCAGGCACCGGATCATCAAAAGTGGCGTCAACATGATACCAATTGCCGCACAGATACACCAGATTCCATGTATGATTATCCCATGCGCCGTTGCCATATCCCATGCCGTCAACAATTTTTGATGTTACTCCGGCTTCTTTGAGCAGTTTGAAAACCAGCAGCGAATATCCCTGACATACGGCTTTTCCGAGAAATAACGCTGCATAAGCACTATACTGAACCAGTTCCGTATCATATCTGACATTGCTGACCACCCAGTCATGGATTGCTTTTGTTTTTTCATTATCTTTCATGGATGAGGTGATGATTTGCGCCAAAACTTCAGAAACCTTTGATGCCACCTGCTGCTCCTGATCATACGTTGTCAGGTATGTCAGGGTATAAGTAATCGTAACATTTCCACTGTTTCCTGAAACATTTGTCTGACGGGACATGGTGTTAAATGCCAGATAGTCGTCTTCCCCAAGTATTTCGTCAAACGCTTTGTCTGAAATACTCAGAACTTCGGAAAACAGGAAATCATACTTCAACTGAACCGCAAAAGAACTCATGCGATTGTTGAGATTTGTCTTCGCTGCCGCCTTGAATGCGTCATAAGAAGAACAAAGTGTCGGCGTTCCGCTGTCCCTTGTTGTTTTGGGTGAGGAAAACGTTTCGGGGGAAAGATTCCGATATGCCGGGTTGCGCCAATAATCATAAGCTTCTTCGGCAAAAGCATTGCCGTTTCCCCAGCACAGACAAGCCATTACAATAAA
>DYRC01000013.1:24375-25627 GCA_020718925.1 Desulfonema limicola | reverse complement strand
CGGTCTGCTTTTTTCATCTGGCTTTTAAGACTTCCGTTTGCCATGTCCATTTCCGCCTGAATGCCGGTGATGCCGAAAGCGCAACTCCATTCAAAGGCTTTTTCCTGCGCTTTTTCACCCAGAGCGGCAATGAAAATATCCGCTTTTTTCTCAATAGCTGGGCGATTCAGACTGACAATTTCTGCCAATCTGTCAAATCCTATTGCAAATCCTATGCCCGGAATATCGGAGCCGCCTAATGCCTTTATCAATCCGTCATACCGCCCCCCGCCTGCCACCGCGCTTTGCGCTCCTAAAGAGCCGGACTGAAGTTCAAAGGTGGTTCGGGTATAATAATCCAAGCCCCGAACCAATTGCTTGTCTATCTCAAAACAAACATTAAGCGTATCCAAAGATTTTTTTACCATATCAAAATGCGTTTTGCAATCTGAACAAAGATAATCGGACAGCGATGGGGCATCTCTCATGGCTTCCCGGCATGACGGCACTTTACAATCCAAGACCCGCATAGGATTGCGGCTGCTTCTGCGCTGGCAGTCCGAACATAAAGACTCTGTTTTGGCAGACAGCAGATCAGATAAGGCTTGTTTGAATTGCGGGCGGCATTGAGGACAGCCCAGAGAATTGATACGAGCGCTGATATCTGTAACCGAAAGCCTTGAAAACAGAGTTGTCAGCATGAAAATCACCTGCGCGTCAATATGCGGTGATGCGATTCCGAACACTTCGGCGTTGATCTGATAAAACTGGCGATACCGCCCTTTTTGCGGTCTTTCCCGGCGAAACATGGGTCCGATGGTATAAAATTTGCGAACCGGGTCTTGGGCATAGAGTTTATGCTGAACATAAGCGCGTACCACAGACGCGGTGGCTTCGGGGCGCAGTGTCAGCATATCGCCGCCGCGATCCGTGAAGGTGTACATTTCTTTTTCAACAATATCCGTATCTTCACCGATGCTTCGGGCAAAGAGTTCGGTATGCTCCATAATCGGAATGCGGATTTCTTTGAATCCGAAATCTTCAAACAAGGCTGATGCGGTTCGCTCAATTTCCTGCCATAATTCGACTTCGCCCGGTAATATATCCTTAAATCCTCTGATCAGTTGTATCACAAGTTTTACCTCCGTTTATTCTTCAGGCTCAATGCCCAATTCTTTAAGCCGCTGTGCCAATTTTTCTGCCCGCCGCCGCTCTGCTGCTGCCATTTCTTCAGCTTTTTCCGCACGAACTTGAGCCTTTTCCGCACGAACTT
>DYRC01000013.1:16840-24275 GCA_020718925.1 Desulfonema limicola | reverse complement strand
TTTTCCGCACGAACTTGAGCCTTTTCCGCACGAACTTCGGCTTTCTCTGCACGAACTTCGGCTTTCTCTGCACACTTCTCAGTCAATGCTGCCCGTTCAAAGCCGGTGAGGATCATATTTTTATCTGAATCACACCACCTCAGCCAGCGATCATGCCTGCCCTCGAAAGTTCCTTCCCAAAGCATCAGCCCGAGACCTAATCGCTGTAATGTCCGATCAATTCTGGGAATAAATTGTCCGGCAAAAGACTCATATATCCGCAGCACATCATTCTGAATATATCGCTGAGGGTCGAAAATCACATAATACCACACGCCGATCTGAGCATATTTCTGAATTTTTCTGCTGTTCTCTCCGCCTTCGGTATTTGAAACAATCTCTACCACCATTTCCGGGGCTTTTCTATATTCCCAGAGAAAATATGAGCGGTGTTTTTTCTCCCATAAATCTTCAGGAAGTTTTACATCCATGCTTAAAAACATATCCGGCACTACCGGCGGCTGATTTATGGCATAAAAAATACCCACATCGGACGCGGCAATGAAACTTCTGCCGGGATTCCAAGAACTGAGCAACGATTCGGTCAGCAGTCTCCGCTGTTTTTCGGAAAACATATTATCCACAGGTTCATCATCCTCCGTTACTATTCCGCTGAGATCCGGCTCTTCAACAATATACAAAGCTTCTGAACGCATTGTTGTCATAGTTTCCTCCCTGTGTTCACCATTGTTTGGGCTTGAATTTGCCGTCATTTAAAATTTTAACGGATTCTCCGCTCTGGGCAATAACAAATAATCCGCTTTTATAAGCAAATTTATCAGCCCCTTCGTCAATCACAATTCCTGCCACCGCGCCTAAAATATTTCTGTCCGCATATTCCGGAAAAAACCACTTGAATTTATCCAGCCGCTCCAGATGCTCTTTGACATCATCCACTCCGAGCGTACTTTTAGCTTCTATCAGCACCGCATATTGTCCATCTATGGCAAGAATATCTATTTCGATTTCTTTGCCGTTTTTGCGCCGCCTGACTCTTTGATAGACAGTATTTACCTCAATATTCCGCTTTTTGAATAATTGTTCTACTCCGGGCGCAATAAGTCCTTCGACAAATCTGCCCCATTTGCCGGTAAGTTCTTCAACTTTTTTGTCTGTCTGTTTAAAAAGCTTTTGAAGTAGGGCATCTGTTCTTTCGATTTTTTTATCGGTTTCCTGAAACTTTCTGTCAGTTTCCTGAAATCGTATGGCAATTTCCTGAAACTCTCTATCAGTTTCCTGAAACTTTTTATCGGTTTCCTGAAACTTTCTGTCAGTTTCCTGAAATCGTATGGCAATTTCCTGAAACTCTCTATCAGTTTCCTGAAACTTTTTATCGGTTTCCTGAAACTTTCTGTCAGTTTCTTGAAATCGTATGGCAGTTTCCTGAAACTTTTTATCGGTTTCTTTGAATAATGCCCAAATCTGTTTTATTTCTTCTGTATGAACGGATTCATGGGATAGATGGCTCATCTGAAGCACCTCCTTAAATAGCTTGAATCAGCATCAAAGATAATATTACCATGATTTCCTGAACTTGGCAATCCTGATAATCAGACAGTCAGGATTGAATGGGGAAGATGCAGAAATTCAGCAGATTTTGTCATTGGGTCAAATGATTGATTCTAAAAACTTGTAAAAAAACAACTTGAACTTTAATTCATTACGAAATATAAAGACGATATTATGGAATATAAACAATTGCAAGAAAAATTCGGAAGAATTGCCTCCCATCTGGATGAAAAATCAAGGCGTCTCTGGTGTGCGAATGAAGCCCTCGCAATAGGTTGGGGAGGCATTACGATTGTGTCCGCAGCAACCGGAGTTTCCCGGACAACAATAACAGAAGGAATAAAAGAGATAACCGGGGAAAAAGAGATTCCTGAAAACAGCGCTGTACGCAGAAAAGGGGGCGGAAGAAAGAAAAAAACAGCGCAGTATGAAAATATTAAGCATGATATTGAAAGTCTGACTGAGTCGCTTACACGGGGTTCCTCTGAATCTCCGCTGAGATCGGTATGTAAAAGCACAAGAAACATTGCGAAGGAACTCAACCGTAAAGGTTATGAGATAAGTCATTGTTCGGTTGCGAAAATATTGAAAAATGAGATGGATTAAAGCCTTCAATATACAGATATAAATTTCAAAGAGATAGGAAATTACCCCTCTCCGCTTCGGGGTGGGGTTCGGAAGCCTGCTATGAAAAAAAAACTGTTGATCATAGAAGATGAAATTTCGCTGGGTAAGCAGCTCAAATGGGGATTGAGCGATGCTTATGACGTTGTGATTGCAACCGATGTCCCTCATGCACGGGCATTAATCTCTTCCCGTGAATTTCCGGTAATTACGCTGGACTTAGGGCTGCCGCCATCTCCGGATACGCCGCAGGAAGGCTTTCTTCTGCTTGAAGCCATTCCCGGTTTAGCGCCTCACACCAAAGTCATTGTTATTACAGGCAATACCGAACACGCCAATGCCATCAAAGCCATCGGACTCGGCGCGACAGATTTCTGCACCAAACCCATCGATCATATCGGCATTTTAAGAATTATTCTTGAACGGACATTCAATATTTATGAGCTTGAAGAGGCTAACCGCAATTTAGAGCAATCATGCAGAGAAAAATATTCTTTATGCGGAATTATGGCGATTTCTCCGGTTATGGAAGAACTTTTCAAGCTGATACAGCAGGTCAGCAATACCGGTTATCCGGTTCTTATTCAGGGAGAAAGCGGAACCGGCAAGGAAATGGTGGCTCGCGCTATTTATGCACTGGGTTCACGAGCGCAAAAGCCTCTGGTTATTATCAATTGCGGCGCGATTCCTGAAAATCTCATGGAAAGCGAATTGTTCGGACATGAAAAAGGAGCGTTCACCGGAGCCACAGGCACAAAAATCGGAAAAATGGAGATGGCAGATGACGGTACGGTTTTCTTAGATGAGATCGGAGATATGCCTCTGGCATTACAGGTTAAGCTTCTGCGCTTTCTTCAGGAAGGCACCGTAGAACGGGTCGGCGGAACCAAAACCGTAAAACTTGATGTCAGAGTCATTGCAGCGACCAATGTTGAGCTTGAACAAGCTGTAAAACAAGGCAGATTCCGCGAAGATCTGTTTTACCGATTGAATGTCGTTCCGATAATCATTCCGCCGCTTCGCAGCCGGCAGGAGGATATTCTGTTTTTGGCACATCACTTTGTTAAGGAAGAAGCGCAGAAACTGCAACGCAGCAGGGTAACGCTTTCTCAGGAAGCTGCTGCCGCACTGACCACACACACTTGGCCCGGCAATGTCCGGGAACTTAAAAACAATATCTGTCGGGCAATGACCATCAATGCGGATGGAGTTATCAAACCTGCGGATCTGGGGCTGTCCGCGATTCAGGGATGCGTTGATCCATGCTTTTTAACTATCCGGGAAGCCCGCGATGCGGCAGAGCGGCAGGCTATTCAACATGCGTTGGCAGCTACCGGAAACAATATCACCAAAGCCGCAAAATTGCTCGGAATCACCAGACCTACCCTGCATGATCTGTTGAAAAAACTTGGAATGGAAAAGATTGTTATATAAGTGTTTCGGATCTCTCTTATTCTCAAAATCTGTTCGGAAATTTTTTCTGTCATAATCGCTCATATTATGATATTATCTTTATAAAAGTGCTATGGTTTTTTTGTCGTTTTCACAAAATTCATTGAAAAAGCAAAAAACCTGATTTTTTTAAATAATGAGGATGTTAGAAACATGATAACCAAAGAATCTGTTCACAATGTAGGTGCGATTTTCAAGCGGGAAGTTTCGGGGTATTTCGGCTCTCCGGTGGCGTATGTGTTTATCGTGATTTTCCTGCTCCTGTCAGGATTTTTCACCTTTTATCTGAGCCACTTTTTTGAGACCGGACAAGCTGATCTGCAAGGCTTTTTTCAGTGGCATCCGTGGCTTTTTTTATTTTTAATTCCGGCGGTTGCCATGAAATTATGGGCTGAGGAGCGGCGCATGGGAACCATTGAGCTGATTCTCACCATGCCGATTGCGGTCGGCGAGGCGATTGTCGGCAAATTCATTGCTGCATGGGCGTTTATCGGCATCGCGCTGATGCTGACATTTCCCCTGATTTTAACTGTGTTGTATTTAGGCGAGCCGGATATGGGCGTGATATTCTGCGGCTATATCGGCAGTTTTCTGATGGCGGGCGCATTTTTGAGCGTGGGCAGCATGACTTCGTCTCTGACCCGCAGTCAGGTCATCAGTTTTATTGTGGCGATTGTCATCAGCCTGTTTTTCATCTTAGCCGGATTCCCGCCGATAACGGAGATGCTTACGGGATGGGCGCCGCAATGGCTGTTGAATGTTGTTTCAGGTTTGAGTTTTTTTACTCATTTTATTTCCATTCAGCGGGGCGTTCTGGATTTGCGCGACATTCTTTACTATCTGTCGGTCATTGCGTTCATGCTCTCGCTCAATGGCATTATTATTTACAATCGAAGGACATCGTAAAACCTAACCCCCCCTGCCCCCCTTCCCTGAAAGGGAAGGGGGGAGTCTCCCCCCTCTCCGTTTCGGGGAGGGGCGGGGGAGGGGTAATAAAAACGGAGTTGTGATTATGTCTGATACACCAAAAAAATTTTCTTTTCCCAAAACCCTGTTTTCAGCAGTCGGCGCGGTGCTGCTGCTGGTGATGCTTGTGCTGGTCAATGTGGTGTTTTCTATGCTGAATCTTCGCATAGATGCCACAAAGGAAAATCTGTATTCGCTGTCTGCGGGCAGCAAAAAAATTCTTTCCGGCATCAAACAGGATGTAACCATCAAAGTCTTTTACAGCAAAGATATTCCGAATATGCCGGTGCAGCTCAAAACTTATGCGAGCCGGGTGCAGGATTTTCTGTCCGAATATGAACATGCCGGAAAAGTGAAAATTGAGGTTTTTAATCCCAAGCCGGATTCCGAAGAAGAAGATTTGGCGCAGAGATACGGCATTGAGGGGATTGATCTGCCCAGCGGCGATAAGCTGTATTTCGGGCTGGCGGCAGTGGCAGCAGATCAGGAAGAAGCCATTTCCACGCTTGATCCGGCGCGGGAAGAGCAGTTGGAATACGACATTACCCGCCTGATTTCACGCGTTCAATCGCCTAAAGGCAGAACCATCGGCATTATTTCAGGCATTCCGGTCATGGGCAGCCCGCAGATGTTCGGTCAGCGCGGTATGCAGCCTTGGACATTTGTGGCGGAATTAAGAAAAACCTACAAAGTTGAAGAAGTTGCGCCGACATCGGACAAGCTGGATAAAGATTTCGATCTGCTGATGATTATTCATCCCAAAGAGTTAAGCTCAAACCTTCAGTACGCCATTGATCAGCACGTCCTGAACGGCGGCGCGGTGCTGGTGTTTGAAGACCCGGCGTTCACTGCGGATGCCGGAGGAAGACCGCCCCAGACGCTTGCTATGGATAAGCTGTTCAAAGCATGGGGAATCCGCATAGATAATACCAAGCTGGTCATGGATTTCGATCATCCGACCAAGCTTCGCAATCAGCAGAATCAGGTCGAGGATAATCCGCTGTGGATTTCCGCCAGAAAAGATTCGTTCAACAAAGACGATATGATTACCGCAAAGCTCGAAAATGTGCTGATGCCTATGTCAGGTGTGATTCAGAAGATTCCCGAAAGCAAAGCAGAATATCAATCTCTGATTAAAACCGGCACAAATTCAATGCTGACAGAAATGTTCAAAATGCGGCTGAACGCTCAGATGCTGCGTCAGGATTTTGTTGCCTCAAATGAAAAATACGATCTGGCGGTCAGGATCAGAGATACGTTCAAAACCGCGTTTCCCGAAGGAAAGCCCAAAGATGACAAGAAAAAAGACGGGCAGGAAAAAGAATCTCTGCCTGCCGGACATCTGAGTGAAGGCAAGAAAAAAGCCACGATCATTGTTGTGGCGGACAGTGATTTGCTTCAGGATGATTATTATGTCAGCAAGCAGAATTTTATGGGCGTCAACTTTGCCAAAATTTTCAACGACAACCTCAATTTTGTGATGAATGCGGCGGAAGTGCTGACCGGCAGCGAAGACCTGATTGGCATTCGCTCACGCGGAAAATTCGAGCGTCCTTTTGTCCGGGTTCAGGAACTTGAGAAAAAAGCGCAGGCAAAATGGCTGTCCAGAGAGCAGGACTTGGTTCGCAAGGCAGAAGAGGCAAATCTCAAACTCAGAGAATTTGAGCAGAAAAAAGATCCTTCTCAGAAATTTATTATCAGCAAAGATCAGGAAGAGGAAATCCGGCGGTTTCAGGAGGAAAAACAACGCATCAACAAAGAACTCAAGGAAGTACGCCGGAATCTGAGATCAGACATTGAATCTCTGGGAACAAAGCTCAAGTTTATTAACATTTTTCTGATGCCGCTGCTGGCATCTGTGGCGGGAATTTTTTATGCGATGTACAGACGGAAAAAAAGCCTGAATGTGGAGAAGCAGTCATGAAATCAAAAACATTTATTTTCCTGTTATTGTTATGCGGCGTTCTCGTCGGTATTGAATATTTTTTATTCAACGAGAGAGCAAAAAAAAACCAGCCCAAATTTTTCGGAAAGCTGTTTGAATTTGTTTCTGCCAATGATATTGAAGCAATTCAAATCATCAGCCCCGGCGACTTGGTAAAACTCAGAAAAGCCGATATTTGGCAGGTAGAAAACCGCTATAACTTCCCGGCAAACTTTACCATGATAATAGATTTTATCATGAAATTCAAATACCTGAAAGTTGATCGGTCTTTCAAATCAACGGAAGAGACAATTTCACGCCTTGCACTGCGGAGTCCTGATGAAAAAGGTCTTCCTGAAAATCAGAGAGGTACGCGGATTATTTTTCAGGATAAAAATAAGGAAGTTTTGGCTGACATGATACTCGGAGCAGCTCGTGAGTCTTCGGCAGGCGGCGGTGGAAGTTATCTGAAATTTGTCAAAGAAGACACGATTCATCTGGTAGATAAGAATTTGAATTTTATTGATAAAGAGTCGTCAAAATGGCTGGACAAAGATTTGGTGAAAGCTGCGGCAGAAGAGATCGAGTCTGTAACCTGTCTGAATCCTGTGAGCAAAGTGGTTCGCTATGCGTTTAAGCGTCCTGAAAAAGGCAAAGAGCCGGAAGTGGCAAATATGCCTGCGGATAAAAAGCTTGAAAAGCTGGTCAAATCAAAGGTCATCTCTTTATTCGGGGCAATTGCGTCATTTCAGTGCGATGATTTGGCTGATCCGGCAAAAACCATTGTGGATACGGGGCTGGATACCGCGCTTTTATTTGAGTTCCATCTGTTTGACGGAAGAATTTACAGAATTTATCCCGGAAAAGCCGTAGCAGAAAGCCCTGATAAATATTATTTCAAAGTGAATGCCGAGTATGCCG